>DBBN01000029.1:0-29510 GCA_002292215.1 Glaciecola sp. UBA983
ATTCATTTAGAAAATATGCTGAAGTTATCACAAATTGGCGTGACTATTATGCCTGCTGCTCCTGGGTTCTATCATGAACCTAAGAGCATTGCTGATTTAGTCGATTTTGTGGTAGCGCGTATTTTAGATCATGTGGGTGTGGATCAAACAATTATGCAACGTTGGGGCTACAAACCAGCCTAACCTGTATTTTATTGTAATTTATTATTATTTTTTTTTAAGGACCGTTAACATGAAACACATTATTGTGTGCTTGTTTGTAGTAAGTAGCTTGCTGAGTGTCAGTCAGTCAGCGTGGGCATGGGGCAAAATAGGTCATCGCGTTACAGGTGAAATTGCGACTCAATATTTGAGTCCTATGGCGCAAGCAGCCATAGCCGAATTGTACCCAAACCATACGTTATCGGAAATTTCTGCATTAGCGGATTTTAACCGTTCTAATCCTGCGGAGTTCTGGCAAAAAGAATCCACAGCGTATCATTATGTCACTGTGCCGGACGGTAAGACGTATGCACAAGTGGGTGCGCCAGAAAAAGGCGATGCTTACACCGCGTTAATGATGTTTAGTAATCAAGTCATCAATACCCGTTTGTCAGTGGCAGATCGCCAAACTGCGTTGCATTTTATTGTGCATATTATTGGTGATTTACATCAACCATTGCATGTCGGTAACGGTGACGATCGTGGTGGCAATGATGTGCGTTTGGAATTCTTTTGGGAGCGTTCTAATCTCCATCGTGTATGGGATAGCGGTATCATCGAGCAGCAAAAGTTGTCGTATACCGAATACTCGGATTGGTTGTCTCGTAAGATGACTGCAACGACTGTTGCGCAATGGATGGAGCCTGATCCTATGGTGTGGATCAAAGAAAGTTATGATATCCGCAAAGGGATCTACACTAAAAATGAAAAAGAAAACTACCGTTATGTGTATCAACATTTAGATACCGTTAATCAACGTCTTGCACAAGGCGGTGTGAGAATAGCGGCATATTTAAACGAATTATTTAAGTAATTTAGCTCGGTTTATACGGTTTCTGGTAGATTATTGAATCAAGCAAGTAGATTGCGACTAAATTGTGTCGTTTTGTGCTTGCTTTTTACGTTCATGTTACCGATCATACTACCTATTATAAGGTAATAGCGAAAGTAGTAGCGATGTATAAGTTTATGGGCTTTCCCAGCGGATTTAATAGACGAGTTCAGGTCTGGTCATTATTGGGCATTTTGCTCGGTAGTATGTTGCTCAGTGGCTGTGGTCAAAAAGGACCGCTGCGTTTACCGCCACCTCCTCCTGAACAAAACAAGCCTAGCCAGAATGATACATTACCTCCTGCAACCCCTCAGCTCAGCGCAGATGAACAGTTAAGATAAGTAGAGAATAGTTTTATGGATTTTTTTGATTACCAAAACGGTACGTTACATGTTGAAGATGTGTCTCTCGCTGATATTGCCAAAACTCACGGCACTCCGACTTATGTGTATTCGCGTAAAACACTGGAACGTCATTGGCACAAATTTGATGAGGCATTAGGCGATCATCCGCATTTGATCTGTTTTGCGGTTAAAGCCAATTCAAATATTGGTGTATTGAGTGTGTTAGCTAAGCTAGGCTCGGGCTTTGATATAGTCTCTGGTGGCGAATTACAACGAGTGCTTGCTGCCGGTGGTGATCCGCGCAAAGTCGTATTTTCTGGCGTCGGTAAAACCGCTTCAGAAATCGAACTTGCCCTTCAACATGATATTTTGTGTTTCAACGTAGAATCATTTGCTGAACTAGACCGTATCAATGCCGTGGCAGCAAAAGCTGGCAAACGTGCTAGGATTTCTTTACGTATTAATCCTGATGTCGATGCCAACACGCATCCGTATATTTCAACAGGGCTCAAAGCCAATAAATTTGGCATAGCTCATACCAAAGCAGTCGAAACTTATTTATATGCCAATTCCTTATCACATCTTGAAATCAAAGGTATGGATTGTCATATTGGTTCACAGTTAACCGATACGGCGCCATTTGTTGATGCGCTTGAGCGTTTATTAGGCTTAGTCGATGAGTTAGCTGAGCAAGGTATTGCAATCGAGCACCTCGATGTTGGTGGTGGTTTAGGTGTAACGTATGCCAATGAAACACCGCCACAACCCGCTGAATATGCCTCTGCGATTGCGCAAAAAATGCAAGGTCGAGAGCACATGAAGCTCATCATGGAGCCAGGGCGCGCCATTGCTGCGAATGCCGGCGTATTATTGACGAAAGTTGAGTTTTTAAAGCAAAACGAAGACAAGCACTTTGCAATTATTGATGCCGCGATGAACGATTTGTTACGTCCAGCACTGTATTCTGCATGGCAAGATATCGTCCCTGTAACGCCGCGCACCGACGTTGCTGCTGCGATTTATGATGTGGTTGGTCCTGTCTGTGAGACGGGCGATTTTCTGGGTAAAGATCGCGAACTGGCGATCGCTCCCGATGATATTTTGGCCGTGAAAAGTGCTGGCGCCTATGGCTTTGTAATGGCATCAAATTACAACACTCGTGCTCGTCCAGCTGAGATCATGGTGGATGGTGATAAGGTGCTTGTAGTACGTGAACGCGAAAAGATCGAAGATTTGTGGCACAACGAGTACAAAGTCCAGTAAACTAAGTGCAATTATTAAAATTTAAGGCTGCCAATAATGTTGGTTGAATTCACCAAGATGCATGGTCTTGGTAATGATTTTATGGTGGTGGATTGCATCACCCAAAACATCTATTTTTCTCCGGAGCGGATCCAGCAACTGGCTAATCGTAATTTGGGAATAGGTTTTGACCAGCTGTTATTGGTTGAGCCGCCATACGATCCTGACCAAGATTTTCATTATCGAATTTTTAATGCTGATGGCTCTGAAGTAGAACAGTGTGGCAATGGCGCGCGCTGTTTTGCCCGTTTTGTTAAAAACAAAAACCTCACGCATAAGAGTAAAATATCCGTTAGTACTAAAGCGGGTAAGATCATGCTCTATCTTGAAAAAGATGGGCAAGTGACCGTCAACATGGGTAAGCCAAAATTTGCGCCAGAAGACGTCCCGATCAAAGCACAAAAAGAAGAAAAGACCTATATTATTAGAGAACAAGACCAGACGTTTTTTTGTGGTGCTGTGTCAATGGGCAATCCACACTGTGTCTTAATTGTTGATGATATTGATACTTTTGATGTACAAGGTGTGGGCACATTATTAGAGTCGCACGAACGGTTTCCGCAAAAGGTCAATGTTGGTTTTATGCAAATTATTGATGAGCACAACGTTAAGCTACGCGTATTTGAACGCGGTGTGGGTGAGACGATGGCCTGTGGAACTGGCGCCTGTGCAGCTGTGGCAATTGGTCAAATTCAAGGTAAACTAGGACAAGAGGTTAATGTTACCTTACCCGGTGGGCCTTTAACTATTCGTTGGCAAGGTCCGGATCATACGTTAAAAATGACCGGTCCTGCTGAGCATGTTTTTGATGGAAAGATATTTTTATGAGCCAAGCTGAAAAAGTAAACGGCATTAGTGCACAACAAGTTGCTGCTTATTTAAGTGACAATGTTGATTTTTTTGTTGAATACCCTGAGCTCACAGCTGAATTATCTATCCCACATCAACAACGAGGTTCGGTGTCTTTGGTGGAGCTACAAGCGGAGCAATTACGTTCACAATTACATCAACAGCGTCAAGAATTAGCAGCACTGATCCGCAATGCCGATAATAATGAACAGTTATTTCAAATCTATGCGCAGTTACTGCAACGTTTATATACGTGTGAGACGTTAACGGAAGTAGAAGAAGCGTTACAAGCCTGTTTTAAAGGTCAGCTTGCACTGGCTAATGTTTGTGTTCAATTATTTGTTAAACATACCGATTATGCTGATTTTAAACATCATGCGTTGATTGATAAACGCTTTAAGCACTCAGATTTCTTTTTTGGGCGTCTATCCCAAAACGAAACCAAACAAATCTTTAATGATGTCTCGGTTGAGTCGTGTGCATTGATGTTAATTGGTGATAAAAAGGCATTAGGCTTGTTTGCGGTAGGCAGTGATTCTGCGACGCATTTTCATCCAGAAATGGACACGTTATTTTTATTGCAACTCAAGCAGTTATTAGAGCAAGTGCTCGCTCGGATCCTTGTCCGTCCTGAGTCGTAGTAAGCCAATGACTACGCCGGCCCACTCAACCACCATCCATGATGATGAGTGGGTATTTGCATTTGCCCAAATGCTCAAAGTTGAACGCCAATACTCTATACATACCCAACAAGCTTACATCTCTCATATTTTAGTTAGTAAAGACTTACTCACCTTGTACACTTGGCAGAATTTGAGTGTTGAACAAATAAAACGAATTGTCTCCTTATCTAAGCAGAGCGGGTTAAGCGCACGCAGTATAGCATTACGTTTAAGCGCATTACGTCAGTTTTGTACATTTTTAGTCGAGCAGGGTGTCTTGCTGCAAAACCCTGCGGAATCAGTTAACGCGCCTAAAATGGGCAAACCGCTACCTAAACATTTACATGTTGAACAACTTGAAGGGCTACTGACCTTTACTCCTGAATCGGTGCATGAAGCCCGTGATAAAGCGATGTTTGAGCTAGTCTATGGTTGTGGTTTACGCTTATCTGAAGTCACCGGTCTTAATTGCTTAGATGTGCTTGATGATCATATTCTCAACGTCAATGGTAAAGGCGGAAAACAACGACGGATCCCGATTGGGCAACATGCATGGGATGCCGTGAATGCATGGCTAAACTGGCGAGTGGAGTTTATTACTCCTGCAAATTGCACAGAGACTGCGTTGTTTTTATCACAGCGTGGTGGGCGTTTAGGTAATCGCCAAGTAGCTAAACGGTTAGAGCAACTAGGCGTAAAACAAGGCATTGAAACGCATATTTCTCCGCATAAACTGCGCCATTCCTTTGCAACACACGTATTAGAATCAAGTGGTGATTTACGCGCAGTGCAAGAATTATTGGGTCATGCTAATTTAGCGACTACACAAGTGTATACTCACCTTGATTTTCAACACCTAGCGGGCGTGTATGATAGCGCGCATCCAAGGGCTAAAAAATGATATTTTACCGACCAGTCACCCATATCAGTGCGATGACATTTGATTTAGATGATACGTTGTACGACAACATGCCGTATATTTATCAAGCTGAAGAAGCACTAATGGTTCATATTGCGTCACATTATCCGGCGGCTGCAAAATTGAGCAAACACGATTGGATAGCTTGCAAACGCCAAGCATTAACGACCGAGCCTCACATCCAATATGACATGGGTATGCTACGATTAGCGACGTTACGCTTAGGCTTGGCTGCAAGCGGCTATACTGGCGAAGAATTAGAGGCAGCAGCGCTAGATTGTTTTACGTATTTTTATCAACAGCGCAGTAATTTTACCGTTGCCATTGAGTACTGTCAGGTATTAGAACAATTAGCCGAGTCTATGCCTCTGGTTGCGATTACCAATGGCAATGTCGATGTGAATGCCATTGGGTTGGGGGGATACTTTAGTCATGTTTATCATGCGAATATTGATAATCGTGCCAAACCCCATGCGGATATGTTCGTCAAAGCACAGCGTGCCCTTGATTTACCCACCAAGGAAATATTACACGTCGGTGATAATCTTTATAATGACGTGCTAGGTGCTTATCAAAATGGTTACAAGTCGGCATGGTATGCTGCTGATCGCCCAATGCTGATCCGTCAAGAGCCGACTCGATGCTTACCTGATGTGCAGTTATCTCACTTTACTGATCTGTTACACTGGGCTAAATAATAGTCGTCATAAAAGCACTGTATAAAACTACAGTTTTTCGCTATACTGGCTGCTTTAAGCCAAAGACCACAAAAGGCCAATAGATGGATGTTTCTCGATTACTTGATGGGTTAAATGACAAGCAACGCCAAGCCGTTGCCGCCCCAGCCCAAGATTTGCTAATTCTTGCAGGCGCCGGCAGTGGTAAAACACGAGTCTTGGTGCATCGTATTGCGTGGCTCATGGAAGTCGAGAATTTATCACCTTTTTCAATATTAGCCGTCACGTTTACCAACAAAGCTGCGCGCGAAATGCGTGGGCGTATTGAACATCTGAAAGGTCAATCTTTGCATCATATGTGGATTGGTACCTTTCATGGTTTGGCGCATCGACTATTACGCGCGCATTATACTGAAGCGAAGTTACCTGAAAATTTCACTATTTTAGATTCGGATGATCAGCATCGTTTGATTAAGCGCATTATCAAATCCATGAATTTGGACGAAAAAGATTGGCCAGCCAAACAGTTACAATGGTATATCAACGGCAACAAAGACGAAGGCTTACGTCCTAAAGACATCGATACATTTGGTGATGCTAATCAACAAAAAATGCGAGATATTTATCAAGCATATCAACAAACCTGTGATCGTTCAGGACTCATCGACTTTGCGGAGTTGTTACTTCGAGCTTATGAGTTATGGCGTGATAATCCGCGTCTGAAACAACATTACCAGCAACGTTTTCGCACGATTTTGGTAGACGAATTTCAAGATACCAACAATATTCAATATGCATGGCTGCGATTATTAGCATGTCCTGAGAATAACATGATGATTGTTGGTGATGATGATCAATCTATTTATGGCTGGCGTGGTGCGAATGTTGAAAATATTTCGCATTTTTTGAAAGACTTTCCCAGTGCAGACACCGTTCGCTTAGAGCAAAATTATCGCTCTACAGGGCATATCCTAAAAGCCGCCAATGCCGTGATTGACAACAATGCTGGTCGTTTAGGCAAGGAGTTATGGACTGAAGACGAAGATGGTGAGAAAATTAAACTCTACGCAGGGTTTAACGAACTAGATGAAGCTCGATTTATTGTGGCGCGGATCAAAGAATGGATGGATGAAGGTAATGCCTTGTCTGATTGTGCCATTTTATACCGTAATAACGCCCAGTCTCGAGTACTCGAAGAAGCCTTGTTACAAGAAGCGATCCCATACCGTATTTATGGTGGGTTACGCTTTTTTGAACGCCAAGAAATTAAAGATGCGCTTGCGTATTTACGCATGATTAACCATCCGTTGGATGATGCGGCGTTTGAACGTGTGGTTAATACACCCACGCGAGGGATGGGGGATAAAACCCTATCTCAGATCCGTGAGTTAGCTCGCTCAACCGAACAGTCCATGTGGCAAACCTCCATTATGATGCTCCAAGAAAAACGTTTATCAGGACGAGCGGGGAATGCGTTGCAAGGATTTGTGGATTTGATCATGAACATGAGTAATGACATTAAGCCTTTGACGTTAGACAAGCAAGCGGATCATGCGATTAAGGCATCTGGTTTGTTTGCTATGTATCAGGCTGAAAAAGGCGAAAAAGCCCAGGCCCGTGTTGAAAACTTAGAAGAACTCGTTACGGCATGTAAACAGTTTGAAGTGCCTCTTGAAGCGGATGATATGTCGCCGTTATCGGCATTCTTAGCCCATGCTTCCTTAGAAGCCGGAGAAGGTCAGGCTGAAAAGCATCAAGATGCAGTACAAATGATGACTATTCACTCGGCTAAAGGACTGGAATTTTCATTGGTATTTTTAGCTGGGGTAGAAGAAGGGATGTTCCCTAGCGCCATGACAAATGATGAGCCTGGACGTTTAGAAGAAGAGCGCCGTTTATGTTATGTAGGTATGACGCGTGCGATGCAAAAGTTATATATTACGCATGCTGAAACACGGCGCGTGTATGGTCAAGATAAATTCCATACGGCGAGTCGTTTTATTCGAGAAATTCCCAAAGAATGCATAGAAGAGATCCGCTTACGACAAAATGTGGCGCAACCTATACACAATCGATTTAGTTCAAGTGCTTCACACGAAGCATTTAGCGAAAGTGGTTTTTCATTAGGAATGCGAGTAAGTCACAACAAATTTGGTGATGGCACCGTCTTAAACTATGAAGGTTCTGGAGATAGCGCCCGCGTTCAAGTTAATTTTGATGATTTTGGTGCTAAGTGGTTGGTATTGGCTTACGCCAAATTAACGCCTTGCTAGCGTCATTAGCTACTAGCGTGTTCGTCGATATTGGCGTAATGCATCAAACGTAAAAACGGCTAACCCTGCCCATACAAACCCAAACGTGATGATTCGTTCGATGTTAAACGGCTCGTTGTAAACAACTACAGCGAGCACAAACATGATGCTCGGACCAATATACTGAAAAAACCCTAACGTCGAATATAACAAACGTTTTGCTGCGGCAGTAAAGCACAGTAATGGCGCAGTGGTGACTATTCCAGCCAATACAAATAACGCATTAGTTGATAAGGGGTTTTCAGCAAAGTTCGAGGTAGGTGAGTCTATCAAGCACCAATAGCCAATGGCTAGCGGAAGCATCATACACGTTTCAATAAGCAAACCTGGGATAGAATCAACCTTAACCTGTTTGCGCAACAAGCCATATAAACTGAAGCTTAACGCCAAAGTTAATGCAATATAAGGAATTGCTCCAAAGGAAATAATTAAGATGGCGACACCGGTAAAAGCCATTCCAACTGCGATTTTTTGCAGCTTACGAAAGCGTTCACCTAAAAATACAAAGCCAAATAACACGTTAAATAGCGGATTAATGTAGTAACCTAAGCTTGCTTCTAACAGATGATTATTATTAATCGCCCAAATAAATAACCACCAATTACACCCGAGTAATAACCCCGCGGTAGCGAGCAGGCCCATAACCTTTTTGTCAACCAAAGCGGACCTGACTTTACCTATTTGTTTTAAACCAATAATTAGACCCGTTAATACTACCGCAGACCAAATGATCCGATGCATTAATATTTCAGTTGGACTGACGTGTAATAACTGCTTAAAATAAATCGGTGCGACGCCCCAAATGGTATAAGCGCACACAGCAAAAATCATTCCTGCCTGAGTAGGGGATAATGATGAATCAGCTGGTTTGTCAGAAGTTGAATGCACAGTCAGCAGCGCCTTAAAAAATGAAGGTGCAATTGTGTATTATCCTATCCAGACAAGCAACGATTAGTTATGAAAGTTCCATGACCATTTGGCTAGGTTGAAACTCGGTTTGACCGACTACATGATGAGAAAAATAGTCATCAGCTAAACGGATGAAATCGACACAAGAGCGCAGTTCATTAACGAGCTGACGTGATAAGTTACGTTTCATTGATTTTAGATAGGTATCTAATTCTGGGTGACCCATGAGGGTGAGGTGGATTTTATTTTCAAAAATACGGTTAGCCCACAAGCGTACGCCGTAGTAAACCTTGCCGTTGATGTGTAAATCAAAAGTAATGATAGTGTCAGACATAGAAAGACCATTATGTCTGTCATTGACGGTCAGTGAAACGTGCTTAATTGAATAATCCATAAGTATTACAATCCATTTGTAGTTAAAATCCCTTTCCATTTTGTATTGTATGTATATGAAAGTATATAGGAATATTTCTTAGTGACAGAGTTGTCTAAGAGAATGACGAAAATATGTAATTAATTACAAAATATAAAGGAAGATACCTGATATAATTTAGAACCATTTTTACCTGCTTTTGCACTTGCAAAAGCAAATTACCACCTAGGTTACTGAAGATACCTAAGTCACTTATGAGCCCTATGATCGCTGATACTTTACATTCTACTTTGAAGCAGACATTTGGTTATGATGCATTTCGTCCTGGCCAACAAGCCGTAATTGAAGCGTCATTAGCTAAACAAGATTGTCTGGTGTTAATGCCTACCGGCGGCGGCAAATCCCTTTGCTACCAAGTCCCTGCTGTAATCAACGAAGGTTTAACCATCGTGGTTTCACCATTAATTTCGTTAATGCAAGATCAAATGGAACAGTGTCTCGCTGTAGGTATTAAAGCAGATTTAATTAGTTCGCAGCTCGATGCAGATCAAATAGCACAGGTTTACCAGCGATTGCATCAAGGGGTGACAGATATTTTGTTCGTGGCACCCGAGCGTATTTTACAAGTGCATTTTGTAGAGCGTTTACACGAATTAAACATAAGTTTGATCGCGGTCGACGAGGCCCATTGTGTATCGCATTGGGGCCATGATTTTAGGCAAGACTACCGTCATTTGGGCCGTTTACGTGAGATTTTTCCGTATATTCCAATTATGGCATTAACCGCAACCGCTGATATTGCGACACGCCAAGATATTCAAGAACAACTTAATTTGCATGAACCGCATGTCCACTTAGCGAGTTTTGACCGTCCTAATATACGCTATACGGTGATCCCTAAATTTAAACCTATCGACCAAATTATTCGCTTTATTCATGCGCATGAAGGCAATGGCATCATTTATTGTTCTTCGCGCAACAAAGTGGATGAAGTGCGAAATAAGCTGTATGCCAAAGGATTTAAATGCGGAGCATACCATGCTGGATTATCGCAAGCAGAACGTGCTCAAGCGCAGCGTGATTTCCAAAATGATAACTTGGATATTATGGTCGCTACTGTGGCATTTGGGATGGGTATTAATAAATCCAACGTACGTTATGTGATACATCATGATTTACCGCGCAGTATCGAAGCCTATTACCAAGAGACAGGACGAGCAGGGCGAGATGGTCTAGCGTCAGAGGCATTATTGTTATTTGATGAAAAAGATGCAGCACGTATCAAGCAGTGGATTGAAACATCAGAAAGTCATCGTATCGAAGTTGAACTAGAAAAATTTGAAGCGATGGAGCGCTTTGGTGATGCACAAACGTGTCGTCGTCAGGTGTTGCTCAATTATTTTTCTGAACTGAGCCAAACGCAATGCGGTAACTGTGATGTATGTTTAGACCCGCCACAACATTTTGATGGGCTGATGTACGCACAAAAAGTCTTGTCTTGTATTTATCGGATGCGTCAAATCGGCACAACCAATCAAGTCGTGGATGTGCTCAAAGGACGCCGGCCACAACGTATTATCGAGCAAGGTCATGACAAGCTTTCGACGTTTGGTATAGGTAAGAGTCAGGCGGATGAGTATTGGGTGAATATCATCAATCAGCTGATCCACAAAGGCTATTTATTCATTGATATCACTAATTATGCGGTCTTGCGTTTAACCGACGCAGCGAAAGGAATTTTACGTGGTGACGTGCCCTTGACATTAGCGGTACCGCGTTTGAGTACCAGTACGAAGAAAGCGGCTAACACGCCGCAAGTTAGCTACGACAAAGAGCTGTTTGCGAAACTTAAAAACTTACGTAAACGTTTAGCTGATGAAATTGGGAAACCTCCATATGTTATTTTCTCTGATGCGAGTTTGGTAGATATGGCACAGAATTTACCGATGGAACCGAGTGATTTTCTGTTTGTCTCAGGAGTCGGACAAGTCAAGTTGGAGCGCTATGGTGACCAGTTTATCAACGTGATCACCCAGCATGTCATGTCACAATAACGTTATTTATGCGGCATTTTTTGGACCAAAATTATATTCACCACCCGCTTGTAATGCTTGCTGATAAGCGGGTCTTTGGTGCATTCGGTTAACGTAGCCAACGATATGTGATGGCATGCTCTTGGGAGCACTTGCCACCATCGCTTCTAGTGGAAATAACATCATAAAATCAGCGGTTGTCAGTTTATCGCCAACAAAAAAGTCTGAGCCTTGTGCTACCTGTTGTGCTAAATGTTTTTCTACATGCGCAATATTTTGTTCATTATTGGGGGCATAATAAGCATTCAAAATTGCATCTATCACTTTATCCGCGATGGCTTTGATCAAAAAGGGTTTCTTTTTAGTCTTCGCTTTGCCCAGTACCAAGTTTGCAATTAATGGTGGCATCATAGTGCCTTCAGCAAAATGTAACCAATACAAGTACTGGGAATAGAAAGGGTCATTGGGTGCGATCGTCAGTTGCCTAGCAGGATGAGTTTGGGCAAAATACTCAACTATTGCGCCTGACTCTCCTAATGTTGTGTGTACATCATCATCCAATGTCACTACCGGTGAACGACCTAAGTCAAAAATAGCTTTGAGTGAATCAGGTGCTAAACCCGTTTTAGGATCACGAAAATGTGGCTGAATATCGTAATCTAAACCGATCTCTGCAAATAACCATAAGATACGCTGCGAGCGTGAGTGATTTAAATGATGTAAAGTAGGCATGTTGGTTCCTTTTATAAGTGATCATTAATACTATTAACATGGCCAAAAGGTTTAAACATTTATTGCTGTTGTGTCGTATAAGCAACGTAACTCTATAAAAGCATAGAGAATTATAACCATATTATTTTTAAGGAAAAATCATGAGCCAACCGAGGTTGTTACACACCTATGCTGATGAATTATCAGATTTGGTCACGCCGATTAAGCCTACGCCGGTATATCAACCTCAGTTACAAGTGATTAATCACGATCTGTGGGATGCGCTCGGCTTACCTAAAGCATGGCATGATAATGATGCGTTCATGGGATTATTATTTGATCGAGATTCAAGCTTCACTCAACATAGTGTCGCGCAAAAATACGGCGGTCATCAATTTGGTCAATGGAACCCGCAACTCGGTGATGGACGAGGTGTGTTATTAACCGAAGTCGAAGCGCTCGATGGTTCACGGCATGATCTTCATTTAAAAGGGGCTGGTCCCACGCCTTATTCTCGCCATGCTGATGGGCGTGCGGTACTACGTTCAACTATCCGTGAATATCTAGCGAGTGAGGCACTGCATCATTTAAATATTCCTACGTCACGGGCGTTGTGTTTAATCAGTTCAAATGAGCCGGTATATCGAGAAACACTCGAAAAAGCCGCGTTGATGATCCGCACAGCACCCAGCCATTTACGTTTTGGGCACTTTGAGTATTTTTATCATGACCGAGAAGCCGGCTCTGATCCTCAAGTCGCACCCGACAAACTCGACCAATTGATGCGATATGCGTTAACCGAGCATTTCCCTGAGGCATTAGAAACCGAGAATCCACATTTGACTATGTTTACAAGTATCGTCAAAAATACCGCCACGTTAATTGCAAAATGGCAAGTGTATGGCTTTAATCATGGGGTAATGAACACCGATAATATGTCAATCCACGGGATTACCTTTGATTATGGGCCGTATGCGTTTTTTGATGATTTTGAACCGCACTATATCTGTAATAAATCGGATCACCAAGGTCGGTATCGTTTTTCACAGCAACCAAGTATTGGTTTGTGGGATCTTAATGCACTCGCCCAAGCGTTTCGCCCCTTTGCCAGTATTGAGGACATTACGTCAGTACTTGATCAATATGAGTCAACGCTAGTTACCCATTATCATGAGTTGATGATTAAACGGTTTGGTTTAACCGAAGTGACCGATACTGCGCTGGAAATGATGGCGTTGTTCATGCAGTTACTTCAAAGTGGCCAAGCAAGTCGCGATTATCATAATACTTTTCGGCAGTTATGTGGGCATGCTGATTGGGCTGAAATGGCTCAGTTGCGTGATCATCATCTGGATATTGGGTTGTTTGACCAATGGCTTGCCGCTTATCAAGCTGAAGCAGAGGCGCAAGCGGTGGCCTTTTCGACTATGCAAGCAAATATGACCCAAACTAATCCTCACACAGTATTACGTAATCATCATGCTCAAGCGGTAATAGCGGCGGCAGAAGAGGGTGATTACTCGTTATTTCATGCTTATTTATCAGCGTTATCTGATCCGTTTAACGAAGCAAGTAAGATTGACCAATTTGCTGCAGCGCCCTTGGCAACCGATAAAGGTATTGCGCTATCTTGTTCGTCATAAGCGCTGACACAATTAGAAATGCTAACAAAAACACGTGCCAATGCACGTGTTATCCGTTAAAATAATTTATAATTAGATACATGAATGCTTGCTGACGTTAGTGAGTGCCTGTTAAAAAATGAGTCATAGTGAGAATTAGTCTAAATGCCTGTTTCGATGTTTGAATTTGTAAGCCAAGCTAAGTTGCCCACACGTTTTGGTGATTTTACGATCCATGGTTTTGTGGATACGCGTAATCAACAAGAACACGTTGCATTAAGCTATGGCGAGTGGTCGATAGATGACACAGTAGATATCCGTGTGCATTCTGAATGCCTTACCGGTGATGCACTTTTTTCGACTCGTTGTGATTGTGGTTTTCAATTAGAAAAAGCATTGGCCAATATCGTTGAGCAAGGCGCAGGTGTGCTGTTGTACCTTCGTCAAGAAGGGCGAGGCATTGGTTTATTGAATAAAATCAAGGCATACGCACTGCAAGATACGGGGCTTGATACGGTTGAAGCGAATGAGCATTTAGGTTTTGATGCGGATTTACGTGAATATGACATTTGCAAATTTATGCTAGCGCATTTAGGTATCAAAAAAGTCTCATTGATGACTAATAACCCTAAAAAGGTCAATGCGTTAACTAATTTGGGGATTGAGGTGGTTAGGCGTCAACCGATTGATCATGGTATGACAAAAGACAACAAAAAATACCTACAAACCAAGACTGAGAAGCTCGGTCATGAGTTTGACCCGCATTTATTTAAATAAACACTCGTTCAGGCTCGGTTTAAAAAACATTCAGTTAACGTTAAGTTGATTTCAACTATATTAATATTATCGTTAACGTTCCCTTAGGAGGGAGTATGTTGTTAAATACACCGACCCCATCATCGCGCTCGTGTACTACAAAGTTAGGTATGCTCATCATTGGACTCTCTGCGATTAGTCTATCAGGCTGTGTCGTTGCGCATTCTCAAACGAAAGATCCGGTGCGCTATGGCTACGTTAAAAGCCAACCTAGTCAGACGATTACCACGACTACGACAACCTATCAGACCCAGCAAGCCCAACAGAGCGCACAAACTTCTGAGCAAGACGCTGCTATTGCGATGCTAGATAGTGCCTTAGCACCGATTGCGTTATACCCAGATTCGTTGTTAGAGCATATTTTTGCTGCTGTTACTCAACCTGTAGATTTAATTCAAGCGCGTGCGTTTATTGATGAAAATCCAACGCTTGAAGTGGACGAACTACTCCAACTTGCCGAAGGGAAACCATGGGATGCGAGTGTTATTGCCTTGCTACCTTTTGCCGATGTGATCACAAATTTGACCGAAGATCTCGAATACCTTGAGTATCTAGGGGATGTGGTTGAGCAAGAGTATGACTTAGTGGCACAGCGCTTGAGTTATTTGCGTGAACAAGCTCAACGAAATGGTAACTTGCAGTCAGATGAATATGTAAAGGTCATCGAAAAAGAGACCAAGATATATATTGAATCAGCGCAACCTGAAATCATTTATCTGCCTACCTATAATCCTGTTTTAGTGTATGGATCATGGTGGCATAGTTATCAGCCGCGTTTATGGCATTACAATTATCTAACGCGTTATCCACAACGTTATAATAATTACGGCCCGCATGTCGGCGTGCATATTTCGACGGGAAATATAGCGATTAGTTGGAATCCGTTCCGTTATGTTAGACATAATTATTGGCGTGACCGTTATGACATTAAAACGCGTCACCAGATTTTTTCTAGACGGTTACAAACATCGCATTACAGCCATAATGTACATCGTCAAGAAAATTGGGGTCAGAACCACATTAAAGTAAACAATATACAACAGCAACAAACAAAGCAGCGTCCGAAAATTAAAGACCGTTCTGCCAGCAGCCAGTTTACTAAACGAGTGCCGATTAAACAAAGTGCAACGCGATCGAACCAGGCGATTAACCAGAATACTAACCGTGCGACCAACCGTCCTACCAACCGTACGAGCAACCGTACGAGCAGTCAACCGGTCAAATCACCAGTTCAACAAACGTATAGTGAACCGGTTAAACAAGCTCCAAAACAGCCTACACGTGTGAAAAATCGTAACGTAGTTAGTCAATCAACACGACAGCCGGTCAGAGGATCTTCGCGACAGGAAACTAGCCAAAGCTCGGGGCAACCATCTCAGCAAGAAACGAGACAAGCACCTAAACGTCCAACGGTTGAAAAAAACGTTAACAAGCCTAGCTATGTCAAACAGCGTTAAGCTGCAAATAATCTAAGGTCGCCTGGACAAAGCGTTCAGGCGAATCTTCATCCATATTAAAGTACAATGACGGTTCAATTAACTCTACTTCCATTAGCTGCCATGTATGGGGTGTCGTTGATGTACTGCGTAATAAATCAATGCGCGCGTACAGTGATAATTCAGGTAATTGATTTAGGACGTGCTCTGCGGTATCCAGTAATGCAGCGTCAGGCTGCACAGTATGTAATTGCCCACCATGTTCTTCTTGAACTCGAAAATCCCCCTGCTTAGGGACTTTTTTGATGGTATGACTGTATTGCCCATTAAAGTAAAATAGTGAGTACTCACCTTCATCGACCACACTGTTTAAAAAAGGTTGGATAACACATGGCGTGGTTTCGAAAATCATATTTAAGTCGTCGGATTGGTCAGCTAATGCTGTTGGGGTTAACCTAAATGTGTTATCCGAATTAGCAGATATCAAAGGTTTAATGATCAGTTCATCGGTTTCAAAGTGAACAAAATGTGACTGTATTAATGCCGTGTCAGCCTGTTGAAAAAACTGTGAAGGAATGATTTCAACACCCTGTTGTTCCAGTGTTTGTAAATAATCTTTGGATACATTCCATTGCATTAACGTCAGAGGATTGAGTAAACTTGTGCCACTTTTTTCTATTGTATTTAACGTTGTTATAAATGCGTCAGCATCATCTTGATAGTCCCATGTACTGCGAACAATGACAGCGGTAAAACGTGACCAATCGATATCTTTGGCATGCCATGAAATGGTCTCAACGCTGATCCCTCGTTCTGCAAATGGGGCGATTAATAAATTATCCCAGACGAAAAAATCTTCAAGATCGTCGGTGGTTAAAAAAGCAATAGTGTGGTGCAAAGTGAGCTCCCTAATTTAGTGCGAGCGATAGTGGTAAATGAACATATCAGTGCAAGTAGCACTACAATAGTGCGTCCAATGCGGTGCAAAAATATCATAGTAATAAATTAACATTAATATCAATTAGTTATGGCTAAAATAAAAGCGGATCGTTTCTTGCATTTATCACTGCTCACTCTTTTAGTGGCTGTGCCTTGAACGCACAGATTACTGATATGTAGCCATGCTATGACCTATAATTGCACAATGATAATGCTGAGTATGTGCATTACTCGTTATTTTTAGGTAAATATCATAGCATGAAAATAATAACACAATAATAATCGCTAACATGTCGCCGAATTTGATACACACATAGAGATAATATTATGGATACAGTAAATAGTGCAGTTGAGACTTTATTACAAGGTACTAACACCCTTTTCATTTTACTTGGCGCGATCATGGTTTTTGCCATGCATGCGGGGTTTGCTTTTTTAGAAGTCGGTACCGTCCGTCATAAAAACCAGGTCAACGCATTGATCAAAATTATGACCGACTTTGCAGTGTCGTGTTTATGTTATTTTTTCATTGGTTATTTAATTGCGTACGATACGACCTTCTTTGCTAGCGCTGCAACGTTAAGTGAAAACAACGGTTATGAACTCGTAAAATTCTTTTTCTTAATGACGTTCGCTGCAGCAATCCCGGCAATTATATCTGGTGGTATCGCTGAGCGTGCTAAGTTTTATCCATTTTTGATTGCTTCAGGATTAGTTGTTGGTGTGATTTATCCGTTTTTTGAAGGCATTATTTGGAACGGAAATTATGGTTTCCAAGCATGGTTAGAAGCTTCTTTTGGTGCGGGTTTCCATGATTTTGCAGGTTCTATTGTTGTCCATGGTATGGGCGGATGGCTAGCGCTAGTAGCTGTGGTGTTACTAGGATCACGTAATGGCCGTTATAAAAACGGAAAACTTAATGCGTTTGCACCTTCAAATATACCTTTCCTAGCCTTAGGTGCGTGGATCTTAAGTATTGGTTGGTTTGGCTTTAACGTCATGTCAGCACAAACTGTTGATGGGATCAGCGGCTTAGTTGCGGCAAACTCATTGATGGCGATGGTCGGTGGTATTTTAACAGCAATGTGGTTTGGTAAAAACGATCCTGGCTTTATCCATAACGGTCCATTAGCCGGCTTAGTGGCTGTTTGTGCCGGCTCTGACATTATGCACCCGATGGGCTCTCTAGTGGTTGGTGGTATTGCTGGTTGGTTATTTGTCTGGTTGTTCACCACAATGCAAAACAAGAGTAAGGTCGATGATGTATTAGGTGTGTGGCCATTACATGGGGTATGTGGTGCCTGGGGCGCGATCGCTGCGGGTATCTTTGGTACTGAAGCATTAGGCGGTCTAGGTGGCGTATCTATGATGTCACAGTTAATTGGTACAGGTTTAGGGATCACTATTGCAATTGTCGGTGGTGTTCTAGTCTATGGTGGTGTGAAGCAGATCTCTGGCTTACGTTTGTCTGAAGAAGACGAATACAAAGGAGCAGATTTAGCGATCCACAGCATAGGTTCAACTAACTCAGATAATAGCTAAGTGGGTTATCATTAAGTAACAGTTAGCGGTAGGGGCTGTTACTTAAGATCTGTAACGAAAATGAAAAGCCATTTATGAGAATAAATGGCTTTTTTTGTAAACTTTGTGAAAGTGATAAAGGCACATTCACGGCTTGATTTGTATGATCCCAGTTGCTAAAAAGACTGTTCTGACTTTGCCAGTAATGTTTGCCTTCGATTAAAGAGATATCACATGCTTTATACTGTAGAGAATACATAGTGCCAGTTCCGCCGGCACCACCGCCATTAACATCTCCAATGGCAGTATACCCACCGCAAGCTTTGACCAATAAGCACATACCAATGAGTAGTAGGGTATGCAGTTGTCTTTTTATATGGGTTTTATTAGCAAGTTTATTAGTGTTATTGCTACAGGTTAAATTTGTAAAGATGCGTAAAGGTTTGGTAATGTTAGCTACAGGCTGACCTTCAAGTCAGCTTATGCATCCATCCCTGCCACATAACCACTCGACCATGCCCACTGAAAATTATACCCGCCTAACCAACCGGTGACGTCGAGCACTTCGCCAATGAAATACAAACCTTTATGTTCTTTGCTTTCCATGGTTTTAGAGGAGAAATGGTCGGTATCCACGCCGCCTAATGTCACTTCTGCTGTGCGATAGCCTTCAGTGCCGTTTGGCTTGAGCTGCCATTGTTTAAACTGCTCAGAGATAGTGAGTAATTGCTTACCTTGGTATTGTTTCATCGGTTTGTTATCAATCTTAAAATAACCGAGTAATTGTGTAATTAAGCGTTTTGGGAACCATTCACTCAAGACAGTTGATAATTGAGAGTTTGGTTGTGCATGCTGGGCTTGAGTTAACGCATACTCCAGATCCAATTGTGGTAACAAATCAATCTCGACAGCGTCGCCCGCTTCCCAATATGAAGAAATTTGTAAGATTGCAGGGCCACTAAGACCGCGATGCGTAAACAAGATCCCTTCATTAAATCGCGTATCTGCACAAGTGGCTGCGGCTTCTACACTGACGCCACTGAGTTCAGCTAATACGTCTTTGTCATGGGTATGCAAGGTAAACGGAACAAGTGCAGCGCGGGTAGGGGTCACTTTCATCCCAAATTGCTCGGCGATTTGATAACCAAACGGCGAAGCGCCCAGTTTTGGCATCGACAAGCCACCTGTTGCGATGACTAGAGACTCACATGTGAATTCACCTTTGGACGTATTTAAATGATAGCCTCTGGTGTGTTTATTGATGGTAAGGATCTCACATGAGGTGGTCACGGTGACATGGTGTTTGGCGCATTCAGCTAAAAGCATTGCCACAATTTGTTTGGCTGAATCGTCACAGAACAACTGACCTAACGTTTTTTCGTGATAGGCAATCTGGTACTCATTTACCAATCCAATAAAATCCCATTGAGTATATTGGCTTAATGCAGATTTGGTAAAATGTGGATTGTTGCAAATAAAGTTTTCATGGCTGCTATACATGTTAGTGAAATTACAGCGTCCACCGCCAGACATGAGTATTTTACGACCAACTTTTTTGGCATGATCTAGCACAGTGACGGAGCGTCCACGAGCGGCTGCGGTAGCTGCACAGAATAATCCAGCCGCACCGGCACCAATAATAATCACGTCTTGATGTTGCATACCCATTCCCTAGCGCAAGGCTAGTCAAAAACAAAGCGACATTATAAGGGGTATAAACCAGATGTACAGGTAACAAATAGCGTGTATTCGGCGTTTGTGTGGTAAAATATTGGCTGTTAAATAAGCGTTCACTGTTTTTAGTTCAGATGAATGCATCAATAGTGAGTTATTAATGTCAGTTAGTTTTTCCGAATTAGGCTTATCGCCAGCTGTAATGCAAGCGATTGCCGATCAAGGTTACACCCAACCCTCTCCAATCCAACAAGAAGCAATAGGTCCAGTATTAAGCCAAAAAGATGTTATGGCTGCTGCGCAAACTGGTACCGGTAAAACCGGCGCGTTTGCGTTACCCATTGTTCATTTATTAAGTGAGTCAGCGCATCGCGCGTCTCCTAACCAAGTTAAAGCGTTAATCTTAACGCCCACCCGTGAGTTAGCGGCACAAGTAGCTGAAAGTGTGGCGGCGTGTCATCAACACACTTCATTGCGCTCAGGCGTGGTGTTTGGTGGAGTATCGATTAATCCGCAAATGAAACAATTACGTCGTGGTTGCGATATTTTAGTTGCGACGCCAGGACGTTTGTTAGATTTGTTTCAACAAAATGCAGTGAAGTTTTCAGAACTTGAAATTTTAGTATTGGATGAAGCGGATCGCATGCTCGATATGGGCTTTATTCATGACATTAAGCGGATCATGAAGTTGATTCCTGCTAAGCGTCAAACGTTATTGTTCTCAGCGACGTTCTCGGATGATATTCGTCAGTTAGCGAAGCAGTTCACTAATAATCCAGTCGAAGTCTCTGTGACACCAAAAAACTCAACGGCACCCTCGGTTGAGCAAGCGATAGTACATGTGCAAAAGAGCAATAAAACGGCGTTGTTAATCAAGCTGATCCAAGAAAACAAGTGGGAGCAAGTGTTGGTTTTTTCTAGAACCAAACACGGTGCCAACCGTATTGCTAAGAAACTTGAAACTCAAGGGATTAAGGCTGCTGCAATTCATGGCAACAAAAGCCAAGGAGCGCGAACAAAAGCCCTTGCAGAGTTTAAATCTAATGATTTGAATGTCTTAGTGGCTACTGATATTGCCGCCCGTGGTATTGATATAGACCGCTTACCGAATGTGATTAATTTTGACTTACCGCATGTACCCGAAGATTATGTACATCGCATCGGTCGAACTGGGCGTGCTGGTGCAACAGGTCATGCCGTATCATTTGTTACCGATGAAGATACCAAGCAGCTTAAAGATATTCAAAATTTGATTGGCAAACACATTGATGTGCTTGAAGTAAAAGGCTTATCTGTCAGTGGCATAGCCCAAGCTGCGTTGAAAGCTCCGAAAGACAAGCGTCCGAAGAAACCAAGAAGAACGTCAAGTGGCAACGGTAATAGTAATAGTGCTGGTGGCAATCAGTCGGGCGAAAAACGCCATGCTAATCGTGCTAATCCGGATAAACCTAATCCGACACGAACACGACGTCAACGCACAAAAAAACCATCTGAATAGATGGTTTTTTTTAACTGCTATATTGGGTTAGCTTGCGCTAATGAACTCGTAACGAGTTATGCGTCAACGCTACCACAGAAACGATAACCTTCACCGTGGATCGTTACGATCAATTCGATATCACCTGGGTCAGATTCAAAGTGCTTACGGATACGACGAATAGTTACATCAACAGTACGGTCATTAGGACGTAATTCACGACCCGTCATTTCCATAATTAATTGCTCGCGCGTTAGAATTTTACCAGGATTGTTGAGGAACAAGTGCAAAGCACGGAATTCACTACGTGGTAATCTAAACTCGGTGGCGTTTGGAGAAATCAAACTACGACTGTCGCCATCGAGTGTCCAACCATTGAAGCTAACACGTGATGGTAAGTCTTCATCATCGTTAGAATTAGAGGTGCGCGTCAACAAGTTGCGTGCACGGATAGTTAATTCACGTGGATTAAACGGCTTTGTTAAATAATCATCAGCACCGATTTCTAAACCAAGAATACGGTCTACATCATTATCACGTCCGGTTAAGAATATTAAACCAACATTTTTACGGTCACGAACTTCACGAGCAAGGATCAACCCGTTTTTACCCGGTAAATTGATATCCATGATCACGAGATTGATATTGTTGTTTTGGAAAAAGTCGTGCATTTGCTGCCCATCTTCGGCTTCAAACACATTATAACCTTCGGCTTCAAAAAGGCTCTTTAGCGTTGTACGTGTGACAACTTCATCTTCTACAATTAAGATATTTGGCGTTTGCATGATAATTTACTTACTTTAACGAAACATTAATATTTTTATTACGAATGAGTTTATCAGATAAATTTATAAAATACACAAGTATCTACCCATAAATAAGTCACATGGCACTATTGTATAGTATTGATAAATAAGACTTCAAATTCTTTAGCTGCTTTTTCCCAGGTAAACTTGGTGTGCATTGCCCGTTTTTGCATTTGTAAAAATCGTTCAGGTTGCTCTAAATACAACAACAACGCCCTGCGAATACAAATCAATAATGCGATCGGTTCGGGGTCAGTAAACATGAAGCCGGTGGAATCATGTGCGTTTTGATCGATTCCGACAACGGTGTCACTTAACCCGCCTACATTACGAACAATCGGTAAGGTGCCATAAGCTAGAGAATACATTTGATTTAGACCACAAGGTTCAAATTCTGATGGCATTAAAAAGAAGTCAGAACCCGCTTCAACTAAGTGTGCTAATTCAGGTTTGAATCCTTCGATAAATTTGAATTTAGTAGGGTGCACGCGACTTAAATCGGCTAGTTGATGACATACATAAGGATCACCCGTACCGACAATGGTTAGTTGCAAGTTATGCTGCATCAATTCACCCAAAATAGGTAATATATAATCAAAGCCTTTTTGTGCGGTTAAACGACATACCATGCCAATTAACGGTGTTTTAGGCTCATCAGCAAAACCGGATTCAGCCTGAAGTGCTTGTTTGCAAATCGCTTTTCCGGATAAATCATTAACGTCATAGTGCGCATCGATAAACGGATCTGTACTGGGATCCCATTGCGTATAATCACACCCATTTAAGATCCCTTTGAGATCGGATGAGCGATTTTGTAAGCATAAGTGCATGCCGTGCCCACCTAAATTGGTCAAAATTTCTTGAGCGTAAGTTGGGCTGACCGCGGTAATCTTATCGGCATAAGTAATACCTATTTTCATCATGTTGATATGCGGGTTTAAATCCAAGTGCAGGGCTTGACGGTAATTTTCAATCATGGGGATTTCATGTAAATCAAAACTCCCTTGGAATGCTGCATTATGAATGGTTAAGGTGGTTTTGGTATGCGCAAAAAAACCTTCCGCAAATTGGGTCTTGTTGTGTTTGACAAAAAATGGCACCAAGCCAGTGTGCCAATCGTTGCAATGCATCATATCCGGTTTAAAATCGACAACCTGCAAAATATCAATGACTGCCGCACTGAACAAACCAAAGCGCTCGCCGTTATCAGTATAGGCGACGTTATTTTCAGCATACAGACCGGCACGGTTAAAACAGGCGTGCCCAACCAAATGCACTTTGACTGCCCCAAGTTGATATTCATACCGAGTAAATTGTCGATGAGAGCTATTAAACTCACCATGCGAGTGCAAATTGAATTGATCGATTACCGTCTTATAGGCTGGCATGACTATCACTACTTCATGACCTAGAGCGGCATAAGCAAGGGGGAGGGCTTTAGCGACATCCGCTAAACCACCGGTTTTGATAATATCTTCAACTTCTGAAACGATAAATGCGATTTTCATATTACTTCTTCTGTACCTTAGGTGCGCGTGCGGCGATAGCTTGATAAACCGAAAACCTGTTGTTACCACCTAATTTACTCGATGGACCAACATGCTCAAGCATAACATCGGCATAGTTTAAAAAGCTATTAGCGACTAATACCAAACTTCCTTGTTCGTTGAGGTGCTCACGCGCTTGCGCTAAGAATCCATAGGCAATCGAGTAATCGGTGTTCACACCCGTATGAAACGGTGGATTGGTAATGATATGGGCAAATTTGCCTTCAACATTGGTTAAACCATTGCTGGCAATTACATCGCCTTGCAAATGGTTTAAGTGTAATGTGCGCTGAGCACAATACAAGCTTAATGCGTTAATTTCACTTAATACTAGATGTAATGGGCTGTTAGAGTCATTTTCTGCATTAAATTTCGCATGTTGTACTCCAACATATGCGGCGATGACACCTGCGCCACAAGCAAAATCTAGCACTTGGCCTTTCATATTTTTAGGCAAATGAGACAACAAAATATGTGTGCCTGGGTCTAAAGCATCTTGTGAAAATACACTTGGCAAACCAGCAACTTGCCATGTGACATCATTTAATTCGTAGGTTTTGGTAGTGAGGTAGCTATCTAAGTCAAACGCTTTGGCACCAGCTTTCACTGTGCCAACAAACATACCACAATGTTTAGCCGAATCGACTTTATTGACATGATCACAGACAACTTCGAGGTGTTTACCACAACTTTTGATGCCACTTTTGTTGTGCCCGACGATAAAAATCTGACCTTGTGGTTTGACGACATTAGCAAGGTTAGCTAGCAGCATCGTTAAATGTGCTTTAACCTTTGGCATATAAACAATTGCAGTATCGTACAATTCATCGGGTGCGCTGAGGTGGGTGTTAAACTCATGGCGCGTAAAATCTGCCGCATACGCTTGCTCATAGATATCATAAAATTGATGAAATCCAGTGACGTGATTACCTAGTTCAAAAAAGACCTCTGCGTCTATAGGATTAACGACAATAACTTTGCCATCGGTGTAATATTCTTTGTTACGCAGGATAACCTGACTTTCTGCACTCATCATTAACCTTGCGCTCCAAATAAAAGATCCCACACACCATGTCCTAGTTTTTGTCCGCGTACTTCAAATTTAGTGATCGGGCGATACTCTGGACGAGGAATATAATCGTTAGTAGGACTAAGGTTTGTATAGTTTTCTTGGGTTTGCATGACTTCTAGCATGTACTGGGCATAAGGCTCCCAATCTGTTGCCATATGCAGCTGTCCTTGTGGGGCTAGCTTTTTGTGCACACGCTGGGCAAATTCAGTTTGCACGATACGACGTTTGTGATGACGTTTTTTATGCCAAGGATCAGGAAAAAATAACTGTAAACGATGTAATGCATGATCGGCAATGCACTTATCTAACACTTCAATGGCATCATGTTCAAACACACGAAGATTAGTTATGCCAGCTTCTTCTGCATCAGCTAAACAAGCACCCACACCTGGGCGATGAACTTCAATCCCAATAAAGTTTAATTCAGGTGCGTTTTTAGCCATTTCAACCAAAGACTTACCCATGCCAAAGCCAATTTCTAATACGACAGGGTTAGTATTGCCAAATACGGCGCTTAAATCTAACAGCCCCATATCGACGTTAAGACCCATGCTTGGCCAGTTAACTTCAATGGCGCGGGCCTGGGCATTAGTTAAACGACCTTCGCGTTTGACAAAGCTTTTGATTTTTGAAATGTATACGCCAGCGGCTTCAGCTTCGGCTTGGTTTTGAAAACGACTCATAAAAGTGCTCTGAATATCTAGATTGAGCGTATTATCCTGTGTTGTGGATGGAATGTAAAACTTCTCAGGTTTTATTTTGCATATTTGAAGGTTTTTATTTTATATAAATGCGCTAACATATTGTTTTTATTTTAAAGGTGGTTCGATATGGCATTTGATTTTGCCCAAACAGCATTGGCCTGGTTTGACCAACATGGGCGTAAACATTTGCCGTGGCAGCAAGATATTACGGCTTATTCGGTGTGGGTGTCGGAGATCATGCTCCAGCAAACTCAAGTATCTACTGTGATCCCTTATTATGAACGATTCATGCAATCGTTTCCGACGGTGACTGCGTTAGCTGAGGCGCCACAAGAAGACGTCTTGCATCATTGGACGGGGCTAGGTTATTACGCTCGTGCGCGTAATTTACATAAAGCAGCGCAGGCGATTGCGAATGACCATAACGGTGAGTTTCCAACTGATTTTGAGGATGTGCTTGCATTACCCGGTATTGGACGTTCAACAGCAGGGGCAATCTTGTCCATTGCAGATCACCAAATTCATGCGATTTTAGATGGGAATGTAAAAAGGGTTCTGACCCGGTTTTTTGCTGTGGAAGGCTGGACCGGCAGTAAAACTGTTGAAAACCAATTATGGGAATTCGCCGATCAATTAACACCGCAACAGCGCATTGCTGACTATACTCAGGTAATGATGGATTTGGGGGCTACGGTCTGCACTCGCAGTAAACCAAAGTGCGAGGAGTGCCCGTTGCAAGTTGAGTGTTTGGCATTTGCTAGTGGACGTCAGGCGGAGCTGCCCCACAAAAAACCGAAAAAGACCATACCCACCAAATATACCACTGTGCTGATCCCAATGTTGTACGATAGAGTGTTGATGACCAAGCGCCCTGATGAAGGCATATGGGGAGGGCTATGGTGGTTTGAAGGGGAGTTTACTCTGGAGCAACAAGCATTGCCTGCAGATTTAGCTGAAGCGGCTCCTGAGGCGAACACTGAGTTTATGGTGGCAGGTCAACCTCACGGAGTAAATGCTGTCGAATCATTGCCAGAATTTAAACATACGTTCAGCCATTTTCACCTTCATATCCAACCTGTGATAATATATTTGGCAGAAGCGCAGGCTGGGCCGGATGCTCAGGGGCGAGTTGCAGAAGCATCGCCTAATTATGTCGCAAACAATTTACAGCAGTGGGTTGATTACCATCAGCCGGCTGATATTGGGTTATGCAAACCCGCAATCACTATATTTAATCAATTACAACATCGTTAAGGAAATGACTAACATGGGTAGAACCGTTCACTGTGTACGTTTAAACAAAGAAGCTGATGGCTTGGATTTTCAACTTTACCCTGGAGAGCTAGGTAAACGCATTTTTGATTCTATTTGCAAAGAAGCCTGGACCGATTGGCAGAAAAAACAAACCATGCTTATCAATGAAAATAAGCTTAATATGATGGAGCCAACAGCGCGTAAATTTTTGGAAGAGCAAATGGAAGGTTATTTGTTTGAAGGCAAAGAACCTGATATCGAAGGGTACACACCCCCTGCTAAGTAGGCTTTTGCGCAGAAAAAAACAACGTTTTGGGCGTTATCTAAACAAATTGCAATTAAATGTATAAAAAGGGTTGACTTGAAGGTCGAAAATCCGTTTAATACGCACCTCACTTAAGAAGTGCATCGCAAATATCGATGTGTTTAGTTAAGTTGCCTCGATAGCTCAGTTGGTAGAGCAGCGGATTGAAAATCCGCGTGTCCCTGGTTCGAT
This sequence comes from Glaciecola sp. UBA983, assembly GCA_002292215.1. Lineage (GTDB taxonomy): Bacteria > Pseudomonadota > Gammaproteobacteria > Enterobacterales > Alteromonadaceae > Opacimonas. The sequence goes on from DBBN01000029.1 coordinate 27,489, forward strand.
CCCGGGTCGAGGCACCATTATTCTAAGAGCCCTGAGCAGAAATGTTCGGGGCTTTTTGTTTTCAAAGCTGGTCTCAATAGGCTATGCAGCCTTATCTAGTCTTGCACTCTCTAGGTCTCTAGAAAGGCCCTCACCACATCCTTGTAATTACGACTAACCTTAATTTTGTCATATTCTCCCATCATCAAGAAAAACTCGCCTTTTGTATGTGGTATGACTTTGTCTATAAAATCTAAATTAACGATGGTTGAACGATGGACACGTTTAAATTGCTTTCCGTCTAATTCTGCTAACATTTCTTTTAGCGTGCAGCGTTTTACGTAAGTTTCACCTAGTACATGTACACATACGTAGTCACCAGCAGCATCAATCCACTGTATATCCTGATGTTTTAATAAATGTATCTCGCCCCGATCTTTAATTACGATTTTGCGATTTTTAACATAGACAGACTGAGGGTCTTGCTGAGTTGAATCGTCAGCCATCCATGTCACCGTTTTATGGTTTTTTTGGTCGATCTGCGCAATTGCACCAATCACTTCTCGCTTATTCTCGGATTGCTCGTGTGATTTCATTGCGAAGCGTTGCAGCGTTCTATCAACGGCCCTTTGGATGCTTTCATCATCAATTGGTTTGAGCACATAATCTACGGCATAAGCATCAAAAGCTTCAAGCGCATATTGTTGGTAAGCGGTTGCAAAAACGATTAAAGGCATAGTGTCATTTTGCAATTGCTTGACGACATCTAAGCCAGATAAGCCCGGCATCTGAATATCTAAAAATAACAAATCAGGTGCCAGCTCAATCACGGCTTTTATGGCTTCACGGCCATTGGAGCATTGAGCAATAACCTCGATGTTGGGCAATTTTTTTAGTTTTGCGGCTAGCAGTTTTAATGCGAGCGGCTCGTCGTCTACAATAATTGTTTTTAATATAGTCATTTTGGGTTAGATAATTCGAGAGGCATATTGATGCAAGTAGAGCGTCCGCCGTTTGCAAGTCGTATGGTTTTAATTTGATAATCGTTGTCATAAAGAACTGATAAGCGTTGTACTGTATTATCTAGTCCAATACCGGGTTCATTTTCGATTGGTATTTTAGTGTTTTCCTGGCCTGCACCGCTATCATTGATTGCAATAATTAGCCTATTTTGGTTGATGTGCGCCTTGAGTTCAATAATGCCACCTTTTTCGTGCTTTGAAATGGCGTGCTTCATCGAATTTTCTATGATGGGTTGCAATAGCAAACTTGGCACTAGGGCATATTGAGCCGTCTCATCTACTTTAAAATCAAGCTGTAATCGTTCAGCAAATCGAGTTTTTTCTATTTTTAGATATAGATTCAAAGCACTAATTTCTTCCCGCAAGGTAATCATAGTGTCTGGGTTATTTTCCAATGAATGACGTAAAAATTGACTCAGTTGCACGGTCATTATTTGGGCTTTTTCGGACTCTTTAATTTCAATCAATGAGTTGATAGCGTTTAATGTATTATATAAAAAGTGAGGATTAAGCTGATATCGCAACATTTTGAGTTTAGCATCGCGAGCGACACTTTGAGCTTCAATGCGTTTAATATGTTCCTTTCGAGTTGCCGCTTCAGCAGTGAGCATAATGTTATGTTCAGATTGTTGCAGATCGAAATAACGAATGCCATGAAATAAACCGGTCCAACATAAAAAGATGAAGATACTTGCAAAAAACCACCCGCCAAACTCACCCCAAATCTCATCAGCTGGAGTTAACCAAGACAAGGCTTGCATTCTAAAAATTGTCCACAAAAATGCTACCACAAATACAACAAGCATGCCAATAGACAACCTGTATGCTACCGACTTGTCCCAAATTCTATTAAAAGTTCGATATAGAAAAACTGAAAACAGCATACCAAGTAAAGCCTGAATGACAGTGTGTATGACATTCTCTATCGAGAATTGGTTGTACCACAACGTTAATGTGACAAAACTAACAATGCTTAAAAATAGCCAAAAGCTAGCCTGCCAGAACCAAAACCGATGTAGGA
>DBBN01000029.1:29530-34068 GCA_002292215.1 Glaciecola sp. UBA983
AGGAACAGGAGAATAGGAACGCGTTCCGGTATAACAAAATAGTAACAGATACATTAGCGAATAAATAGCAGAGGTAAGAAACGCATATCGCCCTCTCAACAATTAAGAGGACGAATGGTTAGATATTAATAAAAGTAAATATTATCAATATACGCTGCGTCGCGAGTCGTTCCCCACAATTGGACGCTAAACATGATCAAGCTTGATGCATCGAAAGTTCTATTTAACTCAGAGAAGGGTAACTCTACTGTCACCCATTGTCCTGTTGCCAAAGTAAAGTTATTAGAAACCCCTGAATCACCAAACGATGGAATAACTTGGAATTGAGTTTGTGTTATACCAGCTGTTAGGTACATATCAAAACGGAGTCCCGTAGCATTTGATAGGTCGACTGGACCGTCTTGTATGCCAAATTGAATGCCTGTTATGCCGCCGTTTTCACCGCCTAGAGTAATTTGGAATTTACCTATGTTGTCGCCGTCAATACTGATCTGTGAAAATGCTGGCGCTTTGTAGAAATTATCATTCCAAAAAGAAATAGGCTGATCGACAGTTAGTGTGTCACTGAACAGCACAAATGCTTCATCGTTACTCGCTGTTGGGGTCGGGGCTGCAACCGATGGGCCTGCATTTAATGACTTTACACTCAGCGATAGACTCGCATCACCACCAGCTATAAGCTGATTAGCTTGCACTGCGCCAAACCCGTCCGTATCAACGACCACTTTGTAATTGCCTTCTGGTAAACTAAGAATGGCATTACCACTAGCGTCAGTATTAACCAAAGCATTACCTACTTTGACCGCCGCGTTTGGTAGAGGAGCATTGTTATCATTGACAACATTTACCGTCATATCATAAGAAGTTGAAACCCCTGAAAAATAAATGTTATCAACATATACTGAAGTGCCTTCCGGTCCCCAAAGTTGAATGACAATGAGTTGTAATATACTGCTATTGAGAGTATCAAAGCCAGCACCATCGTTATCGACTAGTTCAGAGTATGGCATTTCTAAATTTAGCCAAGTACCTGTGGTAGGATTATCAAAGGTGCGTTTAGCGCCACCATCTCTGGATACTAATTGAACTTCAACTTTAGTAATACCAGGCTCGATGAACATGTCCATATTCCAAGTGGTATGCTGTGAAGCATCTAATTCACCGTTTTCAAAACCAAATTCAAGGCCTGTCACGCCGCCGTTTGTGCCACCAGCAGTAATTGTGTACTTAGCAAAATTATTACCATTTACCGCACCGGTAGAATAGACCGGTGCATTGTAGTAGTTAGCATTCCAAACACCAACATAGCTATCTTGAGATAGAGAATCGCTATATAGCACAACCACTTCATTATCTACGAAACTTGGTGGATTTGGCGCGGCTACAGACGGCCCGGTGACAGGTGCTTGTGCTAAAGTAGTGAAGTAAACATCGGCTAACAATACATTAGTTCCTGCGCCACCTAAAAAGTTTAACGAAAACCAAGTCATATCGCTGAAATTAGGAAGAGGCACTGTCATTTCTATCCAACCATTGCCTAAATCAGTACCGGATGAAAAGTTATAGACAACTTGATTTTGTTGCTGTGTTGCGCTTTGTACAACCACATCAATACCAGTAAAGGTAGCAGTTTTAACTTTAAACTTAGCATGTGTATATGTGGATATATCAACGGTATTTTGAGGTAAATTTCCCCATGCAATCACCGTACCCCAACCTGAGCTCTTTGTAATTTCTAAGGCTTTGTCGTATGTCGTATCGGCAGGTTGGTCAGTGTATTGCGTTCCAGTTGACCAAGTATCTCCCCAAAATTCCATATAAAAGGAATCGTCATTTTCTGAATGGAAAAGGTAGGCCTTATTACCAACAACCACTGCAGGCTGGACATTAATAGTCCTGTTGAGCGTTGCTTGGTTACTCGCTCCGTCGGCAGCGCTGTAAGTAATCGTATAAGTACCGACGACACTCGTATCTACAGTGCCACTGGCCGTTGCTGTTAGGTTAGTATCTACGTCATCGACTACGGTTGCGCCTTGTTCATTATAGTTGTCACCCACTGTTAGGGTTATTACCGCGTCGCCAATTAATGTGATGACCGGAGCTTCGGTGTCAGGTGCAGACTCTACAACAACTGTTCTTGAGGTTGAGCTGCTATTGCCAGATTTGTCAGTTGCAGTGTAAGTTAATACATATGTGCCTGCTGTTGTGGTATCAACATTGCCAGTTACTGTCGCTGACAATCCATTATCTACATTATCGACTACTGTTGTGCCCGACTCTTGATAAGTGTCTCCAACAGTCAATGTAACTGCGCTAGAACCTAATAATGTAATTGACGGTGCCAATGTATCTTCAGCAACGCTGCCACTGCCGCCGCAACCGGACATTAATGCTCCTAGCAAAAGTACTAATGTGTATTTAATGTTAGTTTTCATCAACTCTCTCTTGGTTAGTTTACAACTTATTTGCATTTTTTTCACAAGATACATAAGTTCGTGATATTTTCAAATTTAAAAAGTTGAGTGGACCTTTTGATGCGTTGAATAGGTATTTTCAACCTTAAAACGGAGCAGCAATGGAGTAACAGTATTATCAAATAATAGGCCACAATAAAGGCATGAAAAATAGTATTAATCCCTCTTGCCGCTGGATCAGGACGCTTCATCATATTTAACTTGTTATTATTGTATGAAATGTTAAATGTATGTGAACTTAGGTGTGTTAAATAGCTGTAAGCTAATTTTCACTGTTATTTTTTTGTTAGGAAATGATTAATATATGAAAATCAATAAACCCAATAGTCAGTTTAAACATCTAGCTGTAGCAGCTAGTGTAATGTTTGCTCTTACTGCTTGTGGCAGTGATAATGGTCCCGTAGAGGTCGAGCAGCCACCTGCACCACCAGCAGAAAATAATGCCCCAGTAGTGTCGAGTTCAGCTGTTAATAGTGCAGAAGAAGCTGTCCTTTATACTTATACCTTAACGGCAACCGATGCAGATGCTGGTGATAACTTAGTGTTGGCATCTGTAACGCTGCCAAGTTGGCTAACTTTTAATGCGACAACCGGTGTCTTAAGCGGTACTCCTAGTGCAAGTGATGTAGGTGCAAACAACGTTTCCCTAACGGTTAGCGATGGTACTGACACAGTAACGCAAGATTTCACTATAACTGTAGTGGCTGCCCCTGTAGTAAACACAGTTCCTGTGTTTACTAGTACTACACTAACAATGGGTAGTGTTGGCACTTCTTATTCATATACTGCGACAGCCACAGACGCAGACGCTAACGATACCTTATCTTTCTCTTCGATAACCTTGCCTGCTTGGGCAATGTTTAATACTGATACGGCTGTTTTATCTGGAACACCAGATATAGCTGGGGATTATTCAGTTGAATTGATGGTGAGTGACGGTACCGACACAGCAAGCCAAACTTTTACAATTGCCGTTGCAGCAGAGAATGCTGTTACAGTTGCTCTAAGTGTATTTGAAAACACATTGCTACCTGAATGGGCACCTTGGATTAATGATGGTGGTTCAACCACCCTTGTAACCGACGATGTTGAACATGATCAAGCTGTGCAGTTTAACTTAACCGCTCCTTCTGTAGCCGGTTTTACCGCACGAGATATTGATGGTGCTGTTAATGGCTCTCTGTTTAATGCCTCAGGTGTCACTAACGGTGTGTTATCTTTTGAGTTGAAAATGGTCAAAGCCCCAGATGCAGGTGTGGTTGATTGGAAACTAAAATTAGAAGCGGGTCCTGGCTCATCAGCTGAAGTTAATCTTTCAACTGCTTTGGAATCGCATGCAACACCAGTCCTTAATACTTGGCAAACTTACACCTTCCCGCTTGCTAGTCTTGGCGGTAATTTAGACCTTAGTAAGTTAGATCTCTTTATGGTTTTTCCTAATTACAACCAAGCTCCAGGCGCTCAATTCCTACTGGATAATTTCATGATATCGGAAGGTAGCGACACGGTTAACCCAAATCCAGCACCTGCTCCTTCACCATTGCCGGGATTAGGCGGTGATACAGGTTTAGTTAATAATGGAGATTTTGAGCTAGGTAATCTTGATGGATGGCTTGCTGCCGGTTCTAATATAAGCACAGAGCTCGATGCTGAGGGTAACTGGATAGTAAAAGTGATCGCACCAGAAGCACAAAGTCCATTTATAGGGCAAGATCGTATTGGTGAGGGTGAAATTACTGCTGGTCAAGCGATGACTGTATCGTTTGATATGAGAGGGTCTGTTAGTGGTGATGGTGGTGTGGTTAATGCATTATTACTCACTGAGTCTCCAGTAGGCGTTAGTAAAACTGATGTCCTTGCAACCTTAACACCTAATGCTGAATGGACAAGATACACTTATGAAGTAACTGCAGGCGCTGATCCTGAGTGGGGTGTAAATCTAAAACTACAACCAGCTTGCGGTGCGGTGGCAGGTTGTGAAGTAACAGCTTATTTTGATAATATCAAGATTACTGCAGCGGGTGGTTCAAGTGGTGGTAATGGTGTCGTTCCAACACCATCACC
>DBBN01000100.1 GCA_002292215.1 Glaciecola sp. UBA983
TATCATTTCCATGATGCGGTAGGTTAAGTAAGTGGTGAAACCTTCGTTCAACCACAAATCTCGCCATGTGGCGTTGGTCACCGTATTACCGGACCAACTATGCGCCAATTCATGTGCAATTAAAGCAACTAAGCTTTTGTCGCCAGCAATAACGGTCGGTGTGATAAATGATAAACGTGGGTTTTCCATACCGCCAAAAGGAAATGACGGGGGTAAAATAAGCAAATCATAACGTTCCCAGCTATACGAACCGAAGGTTTTTTCGGTGACTTTTAACATGCTTTCCGTATCTTCAAACTCAGCAGCAGCTGCGTCTAACATTGAAGGTTCAGCATATACACCTGTGCGCTCTCCCATTGCTTTAAATTGTAAATCGCCGATTGCTAGCGCAATTAGGTACGAAGGGATAGGTTGTGCCATCGTAAATTCATATTCGCCATCACGCTGTGTGTCAGGATCATTCGCGGCGCTCATCACTGCAAGTAATTCAGGTGGAGTACGAATAACAGCATTATAGGTAACACGCACTTTGGGAGAATCTTGTAGCGGGATGAAGCTACGCGCATGCACAGCTTGAGCTTGAGTGAATAAGAATGGGTGCTTCTTGCCAGCGGTCTGCTCTGGAGTCAACCATTGAACACCGGATGCACTCGCTGCAGTTTGGTAAAAAATACTGACTTTGGTTGCTTGTGTGCCAACATCAATATGTAGCGGTGCACCTAAGTTTTCATCCTTCGCCATTAGTTTAAAAGCGATTGGGTTGCCATCAATATTAACACTCGTAATTGTTAAATCACGCGTATCTAAAATGAGTGTTGTCGCTTGAGGATTAACTCTATCAAAACTCAGTGTTGCACTGCCAATGAGACTTTTTTGATTAAAATCAGCTTGCAAATCCAAGTCGATATGGGTGACTTTAATTTCATCTGGATTGCTAAAAGAATGATAGTCCGTGCCTGATTCAATGTCGCTAATTGTCGCGTTGTCTGAGCTATGTTGCTCGCTGGGCGCTTGCGGTTGACTACACGCAAACAAACTTACCGAGCAAACCAATAGAAAGCTCTTTAAGTATATAGATAATTTTTTATTCATATATGTTCCTTATTTTTTTAAATTATACAAAATTGTTTCTGTGTGTGCGACTATTCACTTAGTTATTGACAGATAAGCTACCTAAAATGAATCAAACACTTGCATATTACAATGAGCATGCCGAAGATTTTATCAATCAAACGCAATCCGTTGATATGGGTTTACTGTACGAAACCTTTTTAAGTTATATCCCTGAAAATGGCAGTATTCTTGATGCAGGCTGCGGCTCAGCAAGAGATGCACTGGCTTTTTATCTAAAACACTATGATGTTGTAGCTTTCGATGCATCTCAAGCAATAGTCGCAATCGTTAGTAAGCAATGCGCATTTCCAATTTATCATGCTAGTTTTTTAAATTTTAACTCTCAAACTAATTTTGATGGAATATGGGCATGCGCTTCATTGCTCCATGTACCTATTGAAGATCAAGTTGAATCAATTTTACATTTATCTAGTATGCTTAAAACAGAGGGTGTTTTCTATTTAAGTTATAAATTGGGTAAAACTGAAAAAGAGCATAATGGACGTTATTTTTGTAACTTTGACAAACTTAGCTTTTCTGAAATTGCTCAACACCTAACAGATCTTCATATTGTTGAGCAATGGGTAACAACAGACCAGCGAAAAAATCGTATTAACGAACAATGGTTTAATGTCATTTTAAGAAAACAGTCAAGCTGTAATGAGTAAGTTTTATGAGCTGAATCCAAGCAATGAAAATTATTGGAGAGCCATTATTCTATTTGGACGAAATGTCGCCTCTTATAAGTTTGCGTTGGCAAAATCACTGTATGATTTACGCAAACAACCAAACGACTTAGTTAGTCTTGAGGATTTAGCGCCTATCTTTGCTGGACACATTTGCCAGCATCTTACAACGAATGACAAACAAGCCACATCTCCTAGCAGTAAATATTTAGACTTTTGCAGACAATATAATCGCAACGAAATTTCACATGGTGAGTTGATAGAAGCCACCAAGCGATTTGGATTTAACAATGTTATTGATGCCTTTCATAACGTGCATAACAAAGATATTGATAATCGTTTTTTTTATGATGAGAGAAAAACCAATGGTGGGATTCGATTATCAGATAATTTTTATCAAGTAGCCGAATCACCCAGTTTTTATGACTTAAACCAAGAAACGGAATCTCGTTTTTTTTTACACATCTTTATGCGCATAAAAGTGTTGGTTTTAAAGCTATTTTATGCGCCAAGTGCCAACAAACTCTGCGTTCATCCAAATAGTTAATGCGCGTACTGTACGTGTTGCCATTACCACTCATCCTGCGAGAGCTCATTATTAGGTAAGTTATTTTTCAGCTGTTTATTATTTTCTACAAATTGTAACTTTATGCCTAATATAGAAAGCACCTTAAACAAGCGTCTTATTGTCACCTTTTGTGGTGCGCTTTCGAGTGTTTGATAGCTTTGTTGGCTGATGCCAAGTTTTTCAGCCAGCGCTTTTTGAGAAAGCCCATTAGACTTTCTAAACCCGACAAGAATCGGTTTTTTATAATAAATTTTAACGACGTGCCTATTTAGTGAATCAAGTCCATTCTCGATAGTGAACAGCCAACATTTGGAATAAGTGGAGTAGGGGCGTTTTCGACATAATCCGTCCTTCTTACATGTTTAGGCTACATTCAGGTCTAAACGCTGAACCTCACCTAAATCAAGGTTTTGTTTTGCTTGCCATAAATCGTAATTATCCTGCATATTTAACCAACTTTCTGGCGTTCGGCCAAGGGCTTTCGATAGACGTAACGCCATCGCTGGAGTGATTGCACTTTTACCTTTGACTATTCTGCTCAATGTAGAGGGGGCAACATCTAAATGAGTCGCTAAGGCTCTACAACTGATGCCATGAGGCTCTAGATATAGTGATTCTATAAATTCGCCAGGATGTGGGGGGTTATGCATATTCATTAGTGATAATCCTCATAATTTAGAATGTAAGCGTTACCAGCTTTGAACTCAAAAGTGACTCGCCAATTTCCGTTTACTGATATAGACCATATATTCGCTCGTTCACCTTTCAATTTATGAAGTGAAAAACCCGTAACATCTATATCTCCTATCTCTTGAGCAGTATTTATTGCTGCAAGTTGCATGCGAAGCTTTTTTGCATGGTTTGTTTGGATCCCTGATGTTTTACCAGTTTCGTAAAACAACCTTAGTCCTTTATGCTTGAATGTTCTGATCATAGATATAGTGTAGCGTGGTGCGCAACATGAAGCAAGTTTAAGAACTAACTTTAAGATCAGAGGGTAAAACGTAATGATATCCTGCTGAAAGCTTATTTTAGAGCACTATATTTGTTTAGCTGGTAACGGTGTTTGTTAAACTAGTTGTCGCGATTAACCTATTTTACACCTTTAATTTCAATCCTATCACGAGTAGGATTTAGGTGTACTTTGTCGACCAGCTCCCAGTTGCAGGTTTGACCGCTCCATCGCTCAATTTTCGTTTAATCGGTCTGTCAAATATTATGAAAATAATGTTAATTTTTACAATGCTGATACATATTCGGGTGATGAAGTACATGTGAATACATCTTTATGCGCAATAAAGTGTGTAAAAACAACTTTTTTATGCGCATAAAAGTGTGCTTTGATTAATGAATTTTGCGCAAATAAGTGTGATCTAGCTATCTATTCAGAAACAATCTCTAAGCTTTTTTGTTTTACTAAACTTAAGAATTTTGCTTGTTGCATTTGAAAATTAAACTCTTCACAACCAGCTGTAATGTACGGCAAGATCATCAACAGTATTAAACTGAGGCGTTTCATTGCGTTTTTTCTCAGCGTGAAACAGACTGAAACATCATTCAATATTCTGGATCTGCTCTCTCACTTGCTC
>DBBN01000093.1 GCA_002292215.1 Glaciecola sp. UBA983
TCGAGTCCTGCTACCCCAGCCATTTCACTTCCAATTTCCTTCAAAATCATGTTATATCAATTAAAAAATAACCACTATCCTGTACAAACTAGGTTTTGTAGGTAATTTATCATACACTTATCGCTTAGTTAATCATTTCATCATACAAAAGAGTCACACATGATCATTGATATCATCGACGCAATAAATACTGTCCTATGGGGACGTGGCCAAGTCCTTATATATATCCTACTGATTGGCGGTATCTTTTTCACCTGGAAACTCGGCTTTATACAGGTCAAGCACTTCACCCACATGTTTGGGATAATGCGCAACTCAACCGCTTCAGATAAAGCGGGTATATCCTCTTTTCAAGCATTGTGTACGTCCCTCTCGGCGCGTGTCGGCACGGGCAATTTAGCAGGGGTCGCCGTTGCTATATCATTGGGTGGTGCTGGCGCGATATTTTGGATGTGGGTCATTGCCTTTTTAGGAATGGCGACCGGTTTTGCTGAGAGCGTGCTAGGCCAATTATACAAAGTTAAGGATGCCAATGGTGAATACCGTGGTGGCCCAGCATATTATATCCAACAAGGTCTCAAAAAACGTTGGTTAGCCGTATTGTTCTCATTGTGCTTATTTTTAGGCTACGGCTTTATTTTTTCCGCGGTACAAGCCAACACCATTACTGATGCCTTAAACAATGCCTATGGTATTGACACGTTATATTCGGGTTTAGTCATTATTAGTTTAGCCGCATTAATTGTTGTAGGCGGATTCAGAGCCATTGCAAATTTTGCACAATGGGTAGTACCGTTCATGGGTGTCACCTACGTCTTAGTCGCATTAGGTATTATGATTATCAATATTGATTTATTACCTGGAGTACTCAGTGATATTGTATTGCAAGCATTTGGTTTACAAGAAGCCGTTGCCGGTACGTTTGGTGCTGCCATAGCGAATGGTGTGCAACGTGGGTTATACTCAAATGAAGCAGGTTCAGGTAGTGTGCCACATGCAGCCGCAGCAGCAACACCTAATCCTAACCACCCTGCAGCGCAAGGCTATGTGCAAATGTTGGGTGTATTTGTTGATACTATGATCTTGTGTACGGCTACCGCGTTTATTATTTTGTTAGCGGGCGGCAGTGCTAGTGATCAAATGGAAGGGATTCGCTTAACTCAGTCTGCTATGGAATTTCATTTAGGTAGCAGTGGTGCAGATTTTGTCGCTGCCGCTATTTCTTTATTCGCGTTTACCTCAGTCGTCGCTAATTATGCCTACGGCGAGAGTAATCTACATATGTTTAAGCTCGATAACAAAATCGGTCGTGGTTGTTACACTGCCGGTTATCTGATTATGATCCTGTGGGGCTCAATGGCTGCCATGCCGCAAGTGTGGGCCGCCGCTGATATGGCATTAGGGTTAATGACCGTGATCAACATGATAGCGATTGTCATGATGACACCCACCATTGTGTCTATCACCAAAGACTACATTGGTAAGCTTGAACGCAAAGAGACAATAACATACAAAACCGGGGACTGTGAGATCCAAGGTGACACAGAAAAAGGGATTTGGGATAAGTAATAAGCTTATCAACGCAACATAAACATAATCAGCTGCACGATTAACGCCACCCCGACTAATGGCAAGATCCAGCGGCTGATTTTGCTAGTGTCTTCATCAGAGATCCGCATCTTGGAATTTTCTATGACTTTGGTCACCACAAACAAAGTCAAAAATAAAATCACTAAAATATAAATAATCGTCATCAGTTAGATCCCCATGGCTTTTTTCATGACTGCATGCTTTAGTTTACCGCCTTTATCAGCACCAAATAGCCCAATATTACGCAGCGCTTTGAGAACAGGATTGGTATTAGAAAAGGCAACATAAAACCCATCCATCGCTGTCATCATTTGTAAATTAGCACGTTGACGAGGTTTTTCGTATTCAGTGACTATATTACCTTCGTGAGCAATGACTTCTAACAAGCACTTAACATCCTGAAAACCGATGTTGACCCCCTGCCCGGCTAAAGGATTAATAGCGTGCGCCGCATCCCCAATTAAAATAACGTTATGTTTGATATAGCGTACCGCATGCATGCGAGATATTGGAAAAGATGCACAATCAAGCACTTCAAATTCACCTAAATCATTAGGAAATCGAGCACGTATTGCAGCATGCAAATCCGATTTATCGGCTTGCTCTGCCAGTATTTTTAACTCATTAATCCGCTCTGGTCTGTCATACCACACTAATGATGCATAATCTTCGTGCATCGGTAAAAACGCCAAAGGACCAGAAGGCATAAATTGTTGCCACGTTAAACTTTGTCCACGATCTTGGCTCTCAACATCGCTGTAATGATTTTTGATTGTGATACCCAACGCTTGCTGCTCATATTGCCAGCCTTGAGTTGTAATCCCTGCTGACTCGCGAACACCTGATTTAACTCCATCCGCAGCAATAATAGTTTGTGCTTTGATGTTTGTTCCATCAGTACAAATCACCCTACCCGTTTTGGCATCACTGCTCAACACCGTAGAGTGAATGACGCGACAATTATCATACTCTGCCAATGCTGCACCTAAACCTAGTTGGGTGATTCGGTTTTCGACAAACACACCTAAACGCTGTGCACCGATATCAGCGGCATGAAACTCAGTGCGTGCAAGTGGATGCTCCCATACTGCTAATCCTGTATAAGGACGAGTACGCATTGTCTCAATATGTTGCCATGCGCCTAAATTGGTTAAAAACTCAACACTGGCTTGGGCTAATGCAGACATGCGCAGATCAGGCGGTTGACTAGGATTAAAAGCAGGTGCAGGAAAGGCTTCAATCAATACAACGTCTTTGTTCAGGCGTGCTAAGCCCAGAGCCATTGCGGTTCCAACCATACCACCACCGACAACAACGTATTGAGTTTGCATTTGCGACATGAGATTCCTTATTGCCTTGAGAAGAGTGATTAAATGGCCTTACTATAAGGGTATTATGATGGAGGAGTCGATTAGGTGCAAGACTGTCAGCACAACACTAGTCATTGGCGCAATTACAGGCTAAAATACACAAAATAGTTACAGACAGACATCCCATCCATGAGCCAAAAATTATATATCAAAACCTGGGGCTGCCAAATGAACGAGTATGACTCGGAAAAAATGGCAGACTTGTTAGACGCCACTCACGGTTATACGCTTGCGCAAGAGCCTGAAGACGCAGATGTTATTTTACTTAACACGTGTTCTATTCGCGAAAAAGCCCAAGAAAAAGTATTCCATCAGTTAGGCCGCTGGAAAAACCTTAAAATAGCTAAACCGGATTTGATTATTGGTGTGGGTGGATGTGTGGCATCACAAGAAGGCGATCATATTCGTCAACGTGCCCCTTATGTTGACATTATTTTTGGCCCCCAAACCTTACACCGTTTACCTGAGATGATCAGAGATATAAAAGGCGGCTCAAAGAGCGTCGTTGATGTCAGCTTCCCAGAAATTGAAAAGTTTGACCGTTTACCCGAACCTCGCGCCGATGGTCCAAGTGCTTTTGTCTCGATTATGGAAGGGTGTTCTAAGTATTGTACTTTTTGCGTGGTACCTTACACCCGCGGTGAGGAAGTCTCACGTCCTGTCGACGATGTATTAGTAGAAATCGCACAACTTGCTGAGCAAGGTGTACGTGAAGTGAATCTGTTAGGCCAAAATGTCAATGCGTTCCGTGGCCCACATTTCGATGGTAGTGTCTGTCGTTTTGCTGAGTTGTTAGAGCTGATTGCGTCAATTGATGGTATTGACCGAATTCGTTACACAACATCACACCCTGTCGAATTTACTGATGATATTGTCGATGCTTACGCGTCTATTCCTGAATTGGTGGATCACTTACATCTACCAGTGCAAAGCGGTTCTGACCGTATTTTGAATCTGATGAAACGTGGTCATACGGCTATTGAATACAAATCAAAAATTCGCGCATTAAAGAAAATTCGCCCTAATTTATCCATGTCATCTGATTTTATCATTGGCTTTCCGGGTGAATCTGAACAGGATTTTGCAGACACCATGAAACTCATTAACGATATTGATTATGATATGAGCTTTAGCTTCATTTACTCGGCACGTCCTGGAACACCAGCAGCAGATTTGCCCGATGATGTGAGTGAAGAAGAAAAGAAAAAACGATTGTGGATCCTACAAGATCGCATCAATCAAAGTGCTTTACGTATCGCACGTAGCATGCTTAATACCGAACAGCGTATATTAGTCGAAGGCCCATCCAAGAAAAATCCAATGGAGCTAACTGGCCGTACTGAAAATAATCGCGTCGTTAACTTTGAAGGCACACCTGATATGATTGGTCAGTTTCTAGATGTTATGATCACCGACGTATTCAGTAACTCTTTACGTGGTGATGTATTGCGCCGCGAGAGTGAAATGGGCCTGCGTATTGCAGTTTCACCACAAAGCATTGTACAAAAACAAGCACAATCGTTAGGGGTCAATGTTGTGACACCTGCTCCACAAGCGTAATTAATTTATAACCATAGCTATCCATCGAGGCATTTTTGAGTAATTTAGACGTTAGAGAAATTTTATTAGTACCAGAAGATAATAAACGTTTGTCCAGTTTATGTGGACCATACGATAATAATATCAAACAACTAGAACGTCGTTTAGGTGTGGAAATCACTTACCGCAATAATGCTTTTAAAATCATTGGTAATGCTGCAATTAACGAAGTTACTATTGAATTACTTAAACAACTCTACGTCGAGACAGCACCGGTGCACGGTGCTATCAAAGAAATTGACCCTGAAGATATTCATCTCGCCATCCAAACACAACGGGTGTTGGAGCAAACTCGCGACGACGATCATCCCTATGGCAAACAAGTACAAATCAAAACCAAACGCGGAGTTGTTAAACCCCGTAACCCCAATCAAGGTGAATATGTATCAAACATCATGAATCATGATATTACGTTTGGTATTGGCCCTGCAGGAACGGGTAAAACCTATTTAGCCGTAGCCTGCGCCGTTGATGCATTAGAACGTCAAGAAATACGTCGTATATTATTGACCAGACCTGCTGTAGAAGCTGGTGAAAAATTGGGTTTTTTACCTGGGGATTTATCGCAAAAAGTCGATCCGTACCTACGCCCTTTATATGATGCGTTATTTGAAATGCTCGGGTTTGAAAAAGTCGAAAAGCTCATTGAGAGAAATGTAATTGAGATTGCCCCGCTTGCTTATATGCGTGGTAGGACTTTAAACGATGCCTTTATTATTTTAGATGAAAGCCAAAATACGACTAGCGAACAAATGAAAATGTTCCTAACACGGATTGGTTTTAATTCTAAAGCGGTGATCACCGGTGATATTACTCAAATCGATTTACCACGCGGTGTGCGCTCTGGATTGCGTCATAGCATCGAAGTCTTACCTGATGTGGAAGAAATCTCCTTTAATTTTTTTAACGCTCAAGATGTGGTTCGTCATCCTGTTGTTGCTCGTATTGTGCAAGCGTACGAAAAATACGATGACCAGCAAGCGCAAACTAAGGCGAAACGTAAACAAGAAGAACGTGAAAAAGCTGAAGCCATTGCTGCTGCACAAATCATTGCCAATAATAAACCGTCATGAATACCTCCATCGATGTTGATATTCAATGGGCGTTAACCGATATCGAGCAACCTTTAACGGATGTACTTATCTTACAGACGGTTGAACAAGTATTAACTGAGCATAATGCTGGACAAGGTGAATTGACCGTTCGCTTTGTTGATATCAAGGAATCACAAAGCTTAAACAACGCCTATCGAGGCAAAGATAAGCCCACTAATGTGTTATCTTTCCCCAGTGAACTCCCTGATTTTATTGAATCCCCATTGTTGGGTGATTTAGTCATTTGTCATGCTGTGGTTAGCCAAGAAGCGCTGGAGCAAAACAAAGCAATCAATGCCCATTATCAGCATTTGATTATACATGGCGTGTTACATTTATTGGGCTTTGATCATATTGAAGAAGCGGATGCTGATGTCATGGAAGCACATGAAATTACCTTGTTAGACAAATTAGGCATTGACGATCCCTATCAAGTTGATTAATTTAACCATATACCTATTTATTTTTATTTAATTGAGAAAAAAAACACACAATGAGCGACGATAACCCCCACTCTACGAACGGTTCTGCAACCAAAGGTTGGATAGAGAAAATCAAAGACACTTTTAGTCCAGAACCGACAAACCACGAAGAACTTGTGGATGTCATTAATGAAGCTGAACTTAATGACGTAATTAATCCACAAACCCGCGAGATGATCGAGGGTGTTATCGGAGTCAACAAGATGAAAGTGCGAGATATTATGATCCCTCGCGCCCAAATGATCACCATTGATGTCAACGCGACAGCAGCACAATTAATCCCACAAGTCATTGAGTCCGCTCACTCCCGCTTTCCTGTTATTAGTGAAGATAAAGACCACATCGAAGGCATATTATTAGCCAAAGATTTATTGGCCTATGTTTTTAATCAAGAAGCCGAGCTCGTCCTAAAAGACATCTTACGCGATGCTGTGATTGTCCCAGAATCAAAACGTGTTGATGTATTACTCAAAGACTTTCGTCAACAACGCTATCATATGGCAATAGTCGTCGATGAATACGGCGGCGTGTCAGGCTTGGTAACCATCGAAGATATCCTAGAATTGATTGTCGGCCAAATTGAAGACGAGCACGATGCAGACGACCAAGAAACAGATGGTATCAGACCACTTAACAAACTGACTTATTCGGTTAAAGCATTGACGCAGGTAAGTGAGTTTAATACGTTTTTTGCCACTAAATTTAGTGAAGATGAAGCAGATACCATTGCCGGTATCGTCTTGAAAGGGTTTGGTCACATGCCTGAAACAGGGGATAAAATCACTCTAAATGACATAGAGTTCAAAGTGACTAACTCAGATAAGCGTCGCATCCAACAGCTTAAAGTAACCTTGCCAGAGGAACGAACGTAAGCATGCGTTGGTTGGGTAATGTCTCGGCACAAGCAATATTATCCTTGTGTCTTGGCTTATCACTTACATTGGCATTTGCTCCTTTTGACTATGCCTATATCTCCCTTTTTAGTTTAACCGCTTTTCTTATTCTGTTAATGCAGACTCAACATCCTAAACTCATTGGCTTTATGTTTGGCTTCGGTTGGTTTGGAGCTGGTATCAGTTGGGTCCATGTAAGTATCGCAGAATTTGGTGGCGTACCATTAATTGTCTCGTTATTTCTAATGGGCTTGTTGGTGAGCTATCTGGCATTGTTTGTCATGCTATTTAGCCTAATTATTCATAAACTTTCTTCACGATATGGTTACGCGTTACCCCTAGCCACCGCGCCAGTGCTATGGTTAGCCATGGAAACCTTACGTTCAGTATTGTTTACAGGATTTCCATGGTTGTCGTTAGGTTATTCGCAAATTAATACTGTTCTAGGTCAATTTGCTCCGATAATAGGTGAAACTGGGATCACAACATTATTGGTTATTTTAGCCAGTTGTGGCGCTTACATTATATTATTGGCTCGTTCAAAGACGGCTAAAAAATTACCACCGTTAATCAAATATAGTGCATACAGCACTTTGATTATTGTATTTTTCAGTGAATGGTTTGCACCACATTTTATTCTCAATGACAGAATTAATACAGCACAAGACAAATCGTTTTCGGTTGGCATCGTACAAGGCAATATTGAACAATCCATGCGTTGGGTACCTGAGCTTGATCAACCGATTATGGATAAGTATCTAAAACTCACTGATACACTATGGCAAAACGATGTGGTTATATGGCCAGAGGCTGCGGTCCCTAAATTAGAATCTGAAGCACAACCGTTTTTACATCAAATTGACGCACAAGCATACGCGACCAATACAGGACTGATCACGGGGATCGTAAATTATGATTTTGGACGCGACTTAATCCTCAATCAACTGATTACTTTAGGGCGTAAAAACGCCAACCTCGAGCAGCCTCAATATCATTATGGGCACAACAATCGCTTTGCCAAACACCATTTATTACCGATTGGAGAATTTATTCCATTAGAAAACTGGCTCAGAGGGTTAGCGCCGATTTTTGATTTACCGATGTCATCTTTTACCCGTGGTGCATACGTGCAAGAAAACTTACAAGCGAATGGCTTATGGTTTGTGCCTGCTATTTGTTTTGAAATTGTGTTCCCACGTCAAATACGTGCCAATATCACCCCACAATCTAATGCCATCATTACGGTTTCTAATGACGCTTGGTTTGGTGATTCACATGGGCCACACCAACATATGCAAATCGCGCAAATGCGTGCTTTAGAGTTTGGCTTACCAGTTATACGAGTGACCAACAACGGCATTACAGGTGTGATTAACCATCACGGTCAGATCCAATCACGCTTACCTCAATTTACCGAAGGCGTATTAGTCGATACTGTAACTACACCGACGAGTACCACGCTATACCGTCAATATGGCGATACTATCCCGTTTGGCGTAGCACTGTTGTGGATGTTACTTATCCTTGGACTTTATTTTTTACAACTACAATTACAATCAAATAAGAGAATATCATGATGCAGCGATTTTTATCTTCCACTCAGGTTGCGCCAGTGTTAACCCGTCATCCGCTTAAAACTAAACTATGTAGCCTAATGCTTGCCCTACTCGCCACGACCCATGCGGTTGCCGCTACGTTAGTAATCAAAGCCGATGCATTAGTCGATGTAGAAAATAGCACGGTTTTATCCGCGCCTTTAGTGATTGTCGAAAACAACATTATCCGTTATGTCGGCAAGCAAGGCTCACAAGCTATTCCTGATGATGCACAAGTGCTAGATTTATCAGGACACACCTTGTTACCTGGTTTGATGGATATGCACGTACATTTAACGTCAGATGCTAATTTACATGGCTATCGCCGTTTAAAAGTATCCACTCCTAGAAGTGCTATTACTGGCGTGAAAAACGCACAATCGACTCTCATGGCTGGCTTTACAACAGTTCGTAATGTCGGCGCTCCTGGCTATGCTGATGTTGCGTTGCGTGATGCGATTAATGAAGGGGATGTGTTGGGTCCGCGTATGTATGTGTCAGGTCCATCAATTGGTGTAACCGGTGGACATTGTGATAATAATTTGCTGCCATTTGAATATGATGTTCAATCCGAAGGTGTTGCGGATGGCCCTTGGGCGGTGCGCACTAAAGTACGTCAAAATATCAAATACGGCGCAGATGTCATTAAGTTTTGTGCAACCGGTGGAGTATTATCTAAAGGCACCAAAGTCGGTGCACAGCAGTTTTCGTTTGAAGAAATGCAAGCATTGATTACAGAAGCTCATTTGCGTGGTTTAACTGTCGCCGCTCATGCTCACGGCACCAGTGGCATCAAAGATGCTATCCGTGCCGGTGTCGATTCTATTGAGCATGGTAGTTTTTTAGATGATGAAGCGATTGCCTTAGCCAAAAAAATGGGCACGTATTTATCAATGGATATTTACGTTACTGAATACATTTTAGGTGAAGGTGAAAAAGCCGGTATTTTAGAAGAATCTCTAGCCAAAGAACGGACAGTCGGCAAACGCCAACGTGATAACTTCACTAAAGCCCTCAATGCGGGTGTGAAAATGGTATTTGGCTCTGATGCAGGTGTCTATCCGCATGGCGATAACGCTCGTCAATTATCACGCATGGTGCGTTTTGGCATGACGCCGATGCAGGCAATTCAAGCTGCGACCATTCACTCTGCTGATTTATTAGGCAAAGCCAAGCTCATTGGTAGTGTAAGTGAAGGCAAGTTAGCCGATATAATTGCTGTTAAAGGTAATGTGATGGCAGATATGACGCTGTTAGAAAATGTCCAAGTAGTGATTAAAGATGGCGTGATAGTAAAAAAATAACAACCTACTATTCCGATTTGATAACTGATTTGTCAAGTGGTCGGGCTTGCTATTGTAAGCCTGACTTGAAACAATAGACATAGCTGAAATAAGAGTAAAATAAACAAGATGTTATCACTCAATCGACTCTCTTTTGATAATTTAAAAGGCGACATGCTGGGCGGGTTAACTGCCGCGATTGTTTCCCTTCCCTTAGCACTCACATTTGGTGTGGCTTCTGGTGCTGGCGCTGAAGCAGGCTTATATGGCGCCATTATTATCGGTCTATTTGCCTCATTGTTCGGTGGCACCGCTACGCTAATTTCAGAACCAACCGGTCCTATGACGGTTGTGATGACTGCCGTCGTTACCTCTTTGATTGCAGCAAACCCCGAAAACGGTATGGCAATGGCATTTACAGTTGTCATGCTCGCTGGCTTATTTCAAATCTTATTTGGGGTATTAAAGCTTGGAAAATACATTACATTAATGCCCTATTCGGTTGTCTCGGGTTTTATGTCTGGGATCGGATTGATCCTAATCATCTTACAACTCGCCCCAGCTTTAGGCCAAAGCTCACCAGGTGGCGGTGTTATCGGTACCTTAATGGCGTTACCGACGTTACTCTCTAATACGGTAACAATTGAAATGGCTTTATTTGCCATGACGTTGTTTATACTATTTTTTACTCCAGCCAAAATTAAAAAGAACATTCCACCCCAGCTCATTGCATTGATATTGATTAGTATCGTGTCTGTTATCGCTATTGGTGGTGAACCGATCCAACGTATCGGTGCGATTGATGTCTCTCTGCCTAATATGGTAATGCCGAACTTTACCCAAGACCAAGTGCGCGTTATGTTACTAGATGCCTTAGTGCTCGGGATGTTGGGGTGTATTGACTCTATGTTAACGTCTGTTATTGCTGATAACTTGACCCGTACAGAACACAAATCTAACAAAGAGTTAATTGGTCAAGGTTTAGGTAATATCATGTCCGGTTTGTTTGGTGGTTTACCTGGTGCTGGTGCCACTATGGGTACCGTGGTTAATATCCAATCTGGCGGTCGCACTGCATTATCAGGGTTGGTCCGCGTCGTGGTGTTAATTGTCGCCGTATTTGGTGCTGCATCGTTAATCGAAATGATCCCTTTAGCCGTATTAGCGGGCATCGCGGTTAAAGTAGGTGTCGATATCCTGGATTGGAGCTTCATTAAACGCGCTCATCGCGTCTCTCGCCATTCTACGGTAATAATGTATGCAGTTTTACTATTAACCGTATTTGTTGATCTGATTGTCGCTGTGGGCATCGGTGTATTTATCGCCAATGTGATTACCATTGAAAAACTTTCCGCTAGTCAATCCAAAAATATCAAAGCGATGTCGGATGTTGATGATAGAAATCCTTTGGACCCAGATCAGCGTAAACTCCTGAATCAAGCTAAAGGTAAAGTATTATTCTTTTATCTTTCTGGAGCAATGATCTTTGGTGTGTCAAAAGCCCTTGCCCGCGAACGCAAAAACATTAAAAACCATGAAGTCGTGATCATTGATTTAAGCGATGTATCTATGCTGGATGATACTATCACCCTGTCGTTAGAAAATGTCATCGAAGAGGCATTAGATCTAGATAAAACGGTCTATGTTGTGGTTAAAACAGCAAAGGCTAAAGAGAAGTTTCAAAACTTAGGATTGCATACCCGTTTACGTGAAGAAGATTTTACTCAATCCAGAACTGCGGCATTAAAGATGGCATTATTGAAAGTACAAACCAATAGTTAAATTTTTGGGTACGAAAAAGCCAGCTATTTGTTTACACAACAAATTAAGCTGGCTCAATAAACTGTCAACAACGAAGACCTAAATGTATTGTACTTCGAGAATTTCGAACTCAACCATACCTTTAGGCGTGGTTATATTCGCAACATCATCGACTACTTTACCTATCAAACCACGCGCAATAGGCGAGCCGACAGAAATTAAATTATTTTTAATATCCGCTTCATCATCACCCACAATTTTATAGGTAATTTCTGCATCTGTATCACAGTTTAACAATCTAACAGTAGTGCCAAAAATCACTTTGCCCGTGTTTTCTAACTTAGTAACATCAATCACTTGAGCGTTTGATAATTTGCCTTCAATATCTTGAATACGACCTTCACAGAAGCTTTGTTGTTCTCGGGCTGCGTGATATTCAGCATTTTCTTTTAAATCGCCATGCTCTCGTGCTGTTGCGATAGAAGCAATGATTTCTGGACGTGTTACTGATTTTAATTCTTTTAATTCAGCACGTAACATTTCTGCACCATGTGCAGTCATTGGATATAGCGTCATAGTCCTTACTCCATTTTCTTGTTTTTACTAATATGTTTACTATGAAAATAACAGGTTAAATACATCAGATAAAAAATGCGCCTATAAAGGCGCACTTTGAATTAACACTGTTTTTGTTAATGAGCGTATGATAATCGTTTACGCCCATAAAGTCACCTGTGTTTATTTGATACGTTGATGTAATTCTTGTACCGTTGTGACACGAGCTCGATCATCCGCTTCTTTGGCTTGAATCGTTGCAAATGCTGCATTAAGTGTCGTCGTATACGTCGCTTTATTCGCTAATGCTTCTTTACGAATATACACCGAATCGGTAATCGCTTGACGACCTTCCGTGGTGTTAACTACATAGACATACTCGCCATTTTTAAGTGCATCAACAATGTTAGGGCGCCCTTCTGAGACCTTGTTCACAACATTTACGTCCGGTACACCAGCGTCATATAATGCTGTTGCCGTTCCGCGAGTTGCTTCGATTTGGAAGCCCTTTTCTTGCATCAGTTTAGCCAATTCAATCACGCGGGCTTTATCATTGTTACGTACTGACAACAATGCTTTACCTGAACGAGGTAATGGCGCTGAAGCACCTAGATTCGCTTTAGCATAGGCTTCTTCGAACGTATCGCCAACGCCCATTACTTCGCCCGTTGAACGCATTTCAGGACCTAACAACGGATCAACACCTTGGAATTTAGCAAATGGTAACACCACTTCTTTCACTGAATAAAACGGTGGGATAATCTCATCAAAAACACCTTGATCAGCCAATGATTGGCCAGCCATCGCACGTGCAGCGATCTTAGCACAAGCACGCCCTGTTGCTTTGGATACAAATGGAATGGTACGTGCTGCACGAGGGTTAACCTCGATTAAGTATACTTCACCATCTTTTACCGCAAACTGCGTATTCATTAAACCGATTACGCCTAACTCTAACGCCATCGCTTTAACTTGCGCACGCATCACGTCTTGTATCTCTACACTGAGTGAATGCGGAGGTAATGAACAAGCCGAATCGCCGGAGTGAACCCCTGCTTGCTCAATATGCTCCATAATACCGCCGATAACCACATCAGTACCATCACAAATCGCATCTAAATCTACTTCAATCGCATCATCTAAGAAACGGTCAAGTAGGACTGGTGAGTCATTGGAGACCTTAACCGCTTCATTTAAGTAGCGTGTTAAATCTTTTAAGTCATATACAATTTCCATTGCACGACCACCGAGTACATAAGATGGACGAACAACTAATGGGAAACCAATCTTAACCGCTTCTTCTAATGCTTGTTCCATATTTGATACTGTCGCATTAGCAGGTTGCTTAAGGTTAAGCTTGACGACCATCTGTTGGAAACGTTCACGATCTTCGGCACGGTCAATCGCATCTGGCGATGTACCAATAATCGGTACGCCATTAGCTTCCAGTGCACGCGCTAACTTAAGTGGTGTTTGACCACCGTATTGCACGATAACACCAACAGGCTTTTCAATACGGACAATTTCAAGTACATCTTCAAGGGTAACGGGTTCAAAATAAAGACGGTCAGACGTATCATAATCAGTAGATACCGTCTCAGGGTTGCAGTTAACCATTATGGTTTCATACCCATCTTCACGCAACGCGAGTGCCGCATGAACACAACAGTAATCAAACTCAATGCCTTGACCGATGCGGTTAGGACCACCACCTAATACCATGATTTTGTCACGGTCAGTCGGTTGAGCTTCACATTCTTCGTCATATGTAGAGTACATGTAAGCAGTAGAAGTCGAAAACTCTGCCGCGCAAGTATCGACACGTTTATATACTGGCTTGATATCAAAGGCTAAGCGCGCATTACGTACAGCATCCTCAGACTCATTGGTCAATGCAGCTAAACGCGCATCAGCAAAGCCTTTACGTTTAAGCGCACGCATAAAATCAGCATCGATAGCGGCTAAGCCTAATTGCGCCACTTTTTGTTCTTGTAACACAATATCTTCTAGCTGAACTAAGTACCAACGATCGATATTGGTAAGGTTGAACACTTCTTCAACACTCCAGCCCATTCTAAAGGCATCGCCGATATACCAAATACGCTCAGCACCCGGCTCGCGAAGTTCGTAGATCAGTTTATTTTTGGCTTCTGGATCATTCAAATCTAGAATCGGGTCTAAGCCATTGACGCCGACTTCAAGTCCACGTAAGGCTTTTTGTAATGATTCTTGTTGGTTACGGCCTATCGCCATGACTTCGCCAACTGACTTCATTTGAGTAGTCAAACGGTCATTCGCACCGGCGAATTTTTCAAAGTTAAAACGTGGGATCTTAGTCACAACATAATCGATGGCAGGTTCAAATGATGCAGGAGTTAAACCACCTGTAATATCATTTGCTAACTCGTCTAAGGTATAACCGATTGCTAGTTTAGCGGCAACTTTT
>DBBN01000055.1 GCA_002292215.1 Glaciecola sp. UBA983
CAAGACTATAGCATTGATCCTGAAGGCTCTTTATCCGTGATCAGTGTAAGCAATGGTCTGCCAGCAGATACGGCTACAGCGATTTCATTTGAAGCATACAACGGCGAACAGACTGCTCTTGAGGCGCAAGGCATGTTATTTCCAAATCCTAATGGCCGCACAATTAACGGTGTGCTAATCAACAACACGGTTGCGCAAGATTTGGAGCCCGAGTACATCACTGCGACAAATACGACTGCCTATGTCACGCTACAAGAAAATAATGGTTTAGCAATCGTTGATTTATCTGATAACAGCGTCTCAGTTGTTGGTCTTGGATTAAAAAATTGGGAAAATTTATTAATTGATAGTCAAGAGGACGGCATGGTTAGCTTTGCATCTTTTGATGGATTATACGGTGCGTATCAACCTGATTCTATTGCAAATTTTTCATGGCAAGGACAAACCTTTTTGGTCACAGCTAATGAAGGTGATGCACGCGAATATTTCTTTGATGTTACCGATGAAGCGGCATGTACCGCAGCAAATGGCCAAGATTATGATGCCGGCGATGGCTGTTTAGCGTTTACAGATGAGTTCAAAATCAAAAATTTACCTGCAGCACCTGGCAGTGCCTTTGAGATATTAGCAAATGATGACCGTGTACGTAACTTGCGAGTCACTTCCGCGGGTCCAACCAATG
Source organism: Glaciecola sp. UBA983 (assembly GCA_002292215.1). Lineage (GTDB taxonomy): Bacteria > Pseudomonadota > Gammaproteobacteria > Enterobacterales > Alteromonadaceae > Opacimonas. The sequence goes on from DBBN01000055.1 coordinate 683, forward strand.
CTAACGGCGAGTATGAAATCGCAGTCGCATATGGAGCACGTTCTTTTACAATTTGGGATCAAAATGGCGTAGTAGTATTTGATTCGGCGGATCAAATGGAACGTATTACAGCGTCAATCTATGGTGATAGTTTTAATTCAACCGATGATGAAAATGCCAAAGATGATCGTTCAGAAAACAAAGGACCAGAGCCTGAAGCCATTACAGTTGGCATTGTCGGTGACAAAACTTATGCATTTGTTGGTTTAGAGCGCATGGGCGGTATTATGATATTTGATATCACCAATCCATTCTCAGTGGATTTTGTTGATTACTACAATAATCGCAACGTCACAGAAGGATTAAACTTTAATGATGCAATCGGCGATTTAGCACCAGAAAGTTTAGTGTTTATCCCAGCTAGTGATAGCCCGACAGCGACACCGTTATTATTGGTTGGTAACGAAGTCAGTGGCAGCTTAGCAGTCTGGGAAATCAGCGAAAAATAAACGACCACACAAGATCCGACTAAAACGTGCACGCTATGATGGATTGTGTGCACGTTTGTTTCCATCTAATTATCATCGTCAACATTTGGTAAATTTTAGGCTAGGAGCAATGGAAAAGTGCTCAATGAAACACCAAATATTCATTTCCGCTTCCTGTGAAACCCGTTAAGTACTTTTTCCCTCGCAATTCATACACTAAATGTCTAAAATTGACAAAAAACAATAACAACGAGTTGTCATGCAATCCCCTTTATCAGTGTTAATTATTGGTGTCGGTGCCTTTACCCAAGGTCTAGCACAAACATTACAAGACGCAGGCGCCAACGTCATCGTCTGGTTAAGTCGCGATTATGGTCATTATGGCCCGCAACAAATCTGTTCGACCTATGATGAGCATGATTTTGCCTCCCCTATCGAATTATTAGGCACACACGCCTGTGACATCATGATCCCGATGTCGATTGATTGGGCGCAACAACCTTGGGCTCGAGAATTGTGTGCACGTGTAGCCGTATTCTGTCCTTCTGGCGATGCGTTGTTAATTGAACGTGATCGTGCCTTTGCGCAACGCATTGGTGAAGATGCGGGCATTGTATTTCCACGCTCATTTGTCGCGAAAAATCGTCTAGATGCACAAAGTTTTTTAGATACCCATCCAGATCCTTATGTGATCAAAAACACCCTTTGTTCACCGACTAGCCCTATCCATACTATTGTGTGCGAAACCTTAGCAGATACACAAAGTTGGTTGGATAGGATTGATTATGCTGAAGGCGTCTTTTTTCAAGAATACATGGGACATAAAGAAGCGGGTCATATTGTATTTGTACAAAATGGAAACATCACCTCTTTGGTCAGTAACCAAGAATACAAACGCGCGTTTAACGGCAACATGGGAAAAATTGCAGGTGCGCCTTTGGGGGGATTGATTGAAGCAGATCCTGATGATAAATACGATTTAGCTAAAAAATTAATTGCGCCACTGCAACCGTGGCTTAAACAAGTCAATTATACCGGCCCATTGCAAGTGACGGCTATACTCAAAAATAATATTTGGTCAGTCATTGAGTACAATTCTCGTTTAGGGGTAACTTGTGGACCGATGATCATGCGAATGCTCAACAACCCACTGGATATGCTGCGTGCCGTGATCGATGGCAGTAACTTTTCACCTGACTTTAATACTGATAAACCGATGGGATGTTCAATTACATTAGCAGGTTATGGTTATCCGTTTTTAGAAGTGACAGGTCCATCCTTCCCACTAACATTACCAACAGCATTGTCTAGCGATAAGGGTGATGTATGGCTTAATGAAGTCAAAGCAGGAAAACCACTCTCGCCATCTGAAGTGTTAGCCGATGGACACCGTTTATTAGATGTGAACGCCTTTGGTCAAGATAAAGACACAGCAGTAGCACGCGCATATGCACTAATGCAGGATGTGGGTTGTTCAAATAGTTATTATCGCACCGATATTGGTAACACCATGTGGCCACCCGGAGCCGAATAATGAAAGATAACAACACTTATTTAAAAACGAAGTCATCGAATCATTATGCAGGGATCCGTAGTGCATGGGTTGAAATTGACCATGCTCAATTAATCAAAAACTTTGCATTGATTAACGCCGATACCCCGCCGCATTTAAAAAAACTCTGTGTGGTTAAAGACCAGGCCTATGGTCATGGCGCAGTCGGTGTAGCTCAAGCTGCTGCTGCTGCCGGCTATGATTATTTAGCAGTCGAAACCATCGATGAAGCCATTGAATTACGCGAAGCTGACATAAGCCTACCGATACTGATTTTTGGCGAAGTCAGTGATGCCGAATTTGCAGCATGTTTGGCTTACCAAATCACGTGTTGTGTGAATGATATTGATAAAGCCACCCGTTTTAACGACATGGTAGAGGCCTATGCAGCGCAACATGATTCTTCTAGTTCTGCTGATATCAATTCAATCAATATCCACATTGAAATTGATACCGGGATGAGTCGTTGGGGTGTGCGCTGGGATAATGCACTACCCGTTATTGAACATTTGCATGAACACTGTCCTTACCTCAATATTGAGGGGATCATGAGTCATTTTGCCATGTCAGATGAAGCTGATAAAACCTATGCTAACACTCAGCACAGCAGGTTCGTCACTGTAATAGATGCTATTGCAAAAGCCGATATCCAAATAGAGCTAGTCCACATGTCCAATACGGGTGGATTACTTGACTTACCCCATGCTCATTTTACTATGATCAGAAGTGGGATTTTGCATTTAGGTGTGTACCCGTCATTAGTGTGCAAACGCATCGAAGGATTAGCACCTGTGATGTCAGTAAAGGCAAGCATCCCCGCTTTACGGCAATTACGTGAAGGCGATCGTGTTGGCTATGGTATGCATTTTACCGCTACTAAACCAATGCAAATTGCTATCTTGCCCATTGGCTATGGTGATGGTTATCCCCGAGTACGTAATGAGGGTTACGTACTGATTCATGGTGAACGTTGTCCTGTTGTCGGGGGTAATGCGATGGATGCAACTATGGTCGATGTGTCACATTTACCAGATGTGGCGATTGGTGATGAAGTGATATTGATGGGTGGGCAAGGTGAGGAATGGATCGACCCACGCGATTTAGTCAAATGGAAAAAAACTGTGTGTTATGAAATTCTTACGGGATGGCGGTCGCGGTTGCCGAGAAGGTATATAGGTGACATGTAAACTCGGATTAGATATTAATGCAGTCTCTTTAAGCTTTATCAGCATCTGTCTTACTTCCGTATGCGCGTTTATTTTTATCGTCATTCACCCATGCATATACTATGACTTTAGACTCTAAATGATAACGAAAAAACAAACTATATTGTTGGAATAATAATGATGGCGATTCCTGGATTATAAAGCGTCAAAATTTTTCCAATGGACACCGCACCATATTTACCTTTATTTTTCCAATATGCGGCATTATCAGTGCATGTATCGTTTAAAAGTTCATTTCTAATTAAACAAGCAAAGTTATCAACAGCCCAGAGATATTAACGCTATGTCACCCATAAAAAAAGGCGCTTAATCATTACAATTAAGCGCCTTTTTAACGTTATTGCCAGTCTTAGCGACGAAGGCCTAAACGTTTGATCAGGTCTTGATATGCTTCAAGATTTTTACCTTTAAGGTAGTCTAACAATTTACGACGGGTAGAAACCATACGTAGTAAACCACGACGTGAGTGGTGATCTTTTTTGTGAGACTTAAAGTGACCTTGAAGCTTGTTGATGTTGTGCGTTAACAAAGCAACTTGTACTTGAGGTGAACCAGTGTCGCCTTCTTTAGTTGCATAGTCTGCTACGATTGCAGCGATTTCTTGTGTACTTAGTGACATAATTATCTCCAGATAGAGTGAATGTAAACACAGCCAATCACTAATTCAGCCATGTCGAAGAGTCGCGTATTATACGGATGTTGTACAAGAACGCAAGTGAAGAATTAGAACAAGGACTAACTATATTAGTAATCCAGTTAAACATTCCCGCTTCAATTTACTTTCTCATCAACTTGACTGACCTAATATAATGTAATACGGTGGTTTCAACTAATAATGTTCTTTAAGAGGTTATAATGAAATATTTATATAGTTTACTATTTTTTTTGTTCGTTTCTTTCTATTGCAAGTGATGAGCCCATATATAATACCATTTTAGTTAAACATGATTCAGTAAGTAATCTCATTGAACACAATTATATCTCAGAAGCAATGACAACAACTTTTTCTCAAATTCTGGCTGAAAATCAAATTTCAAATGAAAACGCAACATTAACTTACCAGAGAATATTCAACCCTGAACAGACGCAGCAACGCTTTATTGATATCCCTCCACCAGGTACACCACGTGAAGGAGATAAGAAAAACTTAATTTATAAATTTGAACTCAATGGTTTTATATACGAAGCAGACGTTTCAATGATTTATTACAAGGATCCTGAAACCGGTGCAACATACTGGTTAATCGAGAAATCAAGCGCTAAAATAATCGGTAAAATAGATAAATTTACTGATGAGAAATAACTAATAAAAAAGGGCGTTTAACGCCCTTTTTTATTTTAGCAGTTAAGTTGCATATACCACCACCCGTTTAGGCTGCAATTGCCCATCGGGTTTAAGCTCGGCGACAGCATAAATCGCGCCAAACTCATCATATATTTTAACCTGTTCGAGCCCATCAGCTGACAATGCCATTGCTTTTACATCAACAACGCTCTCATCAACCACGGCAGGCGTAATCTTTTCAGGAATAAATGGCATACCCACTTTAACCCCAGTGATCTGAGTCGGTGTCGCGACGGTAGATCCTAACGCATATAATGGTGTATCCATAGGCAATAAAAGAGGATCAATGAACGCATGGTGCTCACTCCCCTTATCAACACGATGTTCATTCACCATCGCTTGCAATGCATCCAGACTTAGCATTTTATCACTTGGATAACCCGCAACTTGAGAACGATGTAGACGACTGACATACGCACCACAGCCTAATACCTGTCCGATATCATCTACTAATGAACGAATATAGGTGCCTTTAGAACAGTGCACACGTAAATCAACTTCAACCCCTTCAATGCGTAATACATCAATAGCAAACAAGGTGATATCACGAGCCGGACGCTCGATTTCAATACCTTGACGGGCATACCAATACAATGGTTTACCTTGGTGCTTTAATGCAGAAAACATCGAAGGTATTTGTTTGGATGCACCCAAGAAGCTCAAACACGCTTGGGTGATTTCTTCAGGTGTAGATATCACTGGCAATGTCGAGACCACTTCACCATCGGCATCGGAGGTAGTGGTACGAATGCCCAAAGTTGCAGTCACTTCATAGGTTTTATCTGCATTGAGTAAAAACTGTGAAAATTTTGTCGCTTCACCCAAACAAATTGGTAACATACCGCTAGCTAATGGATCAAGCGCGCCTGTGTGACCGGCTTTCGCCGCGCCATACATAGCGCGTACTTTCTGCAATACCATATTGGACGATTCACCAAGTGGCTTATCCAACAAAAACACACCGTTAATTGCACGGCCTTTACGACGACGTCCCATGCTTTACTCTGCGGGTTTGTTATCGTCAGAAGCATGGCCAGCATCTGTATGATTATCAGCATTGGTATCTGAATTTGCACCGCGCTTGGCTTCTTCTTCACGTGTTACTTGAGACACGATATTAGAAATACGCATGCCTTCAGTAATAGAACGGTCTTGAATAAATTTTAACGCAGGCGTGTTACGCATGCGCACACGACGAGATAACAAACCACGAACAAAGCTTTTGCCTTCTTCTAATAACGCCATCGACGCTTTGACTTTTTCTTCGTCCATTTCTAAAAATGTAACATAGACTTTTGCATGAGCAAGATCACGAGAGATCTCAACACCCGACACTGTAACCATACATAAGTCAGGAGCTTGATGTTTAAATTCTTGATTTAAAATGCTCGCAATTTCTTTATGTACTTGCTGCGAGACTCTATCGGTACGCGAAAATTCACGAGCCATAATATATATCCTATCTGTGATCGACTCAATTTGAAGCGATCTATATAAACGAAAACGGAGGCAAAGGCCTCCGTCTTAACTAATTGTTATAACGGTTAATTAAAGTTCACGCGCCACTTCAACGATTTCAAATACTTCGATTTGATCGCCTACTTTAACATCATTGTAGTTCTTAACGCCGATACCACATTCGATACCTTTCTTCACGTCTTGAACATCATCTTTAAAGCGACGTAGTGATTCAAGCTCACCTTCGTAAATGACAATATTATCACGTAATACACGGATTGGGTTACTACGTTTAATGACACCTTCAGTGACCATACAACCTGCAATTGCACCAATCTTCGGCGATTTAAACACATCACGTACTTGAGCTAAACCAATGATTTCTTGTCTAAATTCAGGGGCAAGCATACCGCTCATCGCTGCTTTGACTTCATCAATCAGGCTATAGATAACAGAGTAATAGCGTAAATCAATTTCTTCAGCTTCGATAATACGACGCGCAGTTGCATCAGCACGAACATTAAAACCAACGATGATGGCACTTGATGCTGCCGCTAGTGACGCATCAGTTTCGGTAATACCACCAACACCTGAGCCAACAATATTCACTTTTACTTCGTCTGTCGATAAGTTTGTTAGTGAATCAGCAATCGCTTCAATCGAACCTTGTACGTCAGCTTTAAGTACCACGTTAAGTTCAGATACATCACCCGCTTCCATGTTCGCAAACATGTTTTCGAGTTTCGCTTTTTGCTGTTTAGCTAGTTTAACTTCACGCTGTTTGATTGAACGCTTAGAAGCAACTTCACGTGCTTTACGCTCGTCGTTAACTACTAATGCATCTTCGCCAGCAACAGGAACACCCGATAAACCTAATACTTCAACCGGGGTAGATGGGCCAGCAAATTTAACATCATTGCCGTTTTCATCGCGCATAGCACGAACACGTCCGTATTCAAGACCACATAATAAAATATCACCAAGCTTTAATTCACCTTCTTGGATCAATACAGAAGCAACCGGACCACGACCTTTATCAAGACGCGATTCGATGACTAGACCACGACCAGGACCGGTAGGTACTGCACGGAAATCTAACATTTCAGCTTGTAAGTTAATCGCTTCGAGTAATGAATCGATTCCCATACCTGTCTTAGCAGAGACATTGACGAATTGATGCTCACCGCCCCACTCTTCTGAAATAACTTCAATTTGAGATAACTCAGTCTTAACGCGATCAAGATCAGCAGATTCTTTATCCATCTTATTCACAGCAACAATCAAAGGTACACCAGCCGCTTTAGCATGCTGAACCGCTTCTTTAGTTTGTGGCATGACACCATCATCTGCTGCTACTACAAGGATAACGATATCGGTAGCCGTTGCTCCACGAGCACGCATTGCAGTAAAGGCAGCGTGCCCAGGGGTATCTAAAAAGGTAATTTTACCGTTATCAGTTTCAACTGAGTAAGCACCAATGTGCTGAGTAATACCGCCGGCTTCACCATCTGCAACCTTTGCACGACGAATGTAATCAAGTAATGACGTTTTACCATGGTCAACGTGACCCATGATAGTGACTACAGGGGCACGAGGTGTTTTAACACCACCAGTTGCATCTGCAATTAATTCATCTTCAAGCGCATTGTCATTGACTAACTCATATTTATGACCCATTTCATCAACCACTAATACCGCAGTATCTTGGTCAAGAATTTGGTTAATCGTCGCCATCTCACCCATTTTCATCATGGTTTTAATAACTTCGTTGGCTTTAATTGCTAACTTGCTGGCTAATTCACCAACAGTGATCGTTTCGCCAAGTTTAACAATGCGTTCAACAGGAGCTGCAGGTTTATTAAAACCTTGTTTGAGGTTTTCACCCGCTTTTTTCTTCTTACGACGACGCGAACCACGTTCGACTTTTAAATCAGCATCATCTTCAGCTTGTTGCGCATAACGGTTTGAATGCACATGCACTTCTTCTGCTTCTTGTGCTTTACGACGTTCTTCTTCTTCTTTCCAACGACGTTCATTTTCTTCAGCTAATTTACGAGCTTCATCAGCCGCTTTTTTCGCATCTTCTTCAAGCTTGCGTTGCGTCTCGTCTTCTTGTTGTTTACGTAATTTTTCAGCGTCTTTACGAGTTTGTTCTTGAGCGGCCTTTTCTTCTGCCGTCATTTGCGGTTCATTTTTCTTACGCTCTTCCGCATCTTTTTTCGCTTTTTCAGCACGGGCAATTTGCTCGGCTTCTGCTTGTTTACGTGCTTCTGCAGCTAAACGTACTTTTTCTTCAGCAGCTAACTTTGCCGCTTCTGCTGCTTGTTGCTCTGCTTCAAGCTTAGCTTGTTCGGCAGCTTGGCGCGCTAATTCTTCAGCCGCTATTTTTGCTTCATCTTCTGGTGAACGCTTAACAAAAGTACGTTTTTTACGTACTTCAACTTTAACATTTTTCGATTTACCTACCGATAATGTACTTGTCGTTTTACGTGTCAACGTCATTTTAGTTGGCGTGACATTACCATCACTGCCATGTGACTTTGCTAAATGATCAAGCAATTGCTTTTTTTCAACTTCAGTGACTTTATCACCAATTTTTTTAGTTAAGCCAGCGTCTTTAAACTGTTGAACTAAGCGATCAACGTTGGTGCCTATATCACCCGCGAGCTTTTCTATGGAAACTTCAGACATTACCCTCTCCTCTATGTCGACCGTGATTACTCTTCGTTGAACCACTTAATATTACGTGCAGCCATAATAAATTCACCTGCGCTTTTCTCATCAAGCCCTTCAATATCACAAATCTCATCGGTACCTTGTTCGGCTAACTCTTCTAAATCAGTTACGCCTTGTTTAGCTAACGCGACCGCAATTTCAAGGGTCATGCCAGCAAGATTTAACAACTCTTCTTTTGGCTCTAATGATTCCTCATTGGCCAACGCTTTGGTGGTTAGATACGCACGAGCACGGTTACGCAGCTCTTCGATAATATCTTCATCTAACCCTTCTATTTCTAGCAGTTCACTTACCGGAACATAGGCAATTTCCTCTAATGAGGTAAAGCCTTCATCCGCTAATACGCCAGCAAATTCTTCATCAATTTCTAATCCTGCAACAAACACATCAATGACTTGAGAACTTTCATCTTTCTGTTTTTTCTCTAAATCTGCAACGGTCATGACATTGAGTTCCCAACCAGTCAACTGGCTAGCTAAACGCACGTTTTGACCAGATTTGCCGATTGCTTGTGCTAGATTCTCTGGTTCAACAGCAACATCCATCGTCATGGTGTCTTCATCAGCAACAATGCGGGCAACTTCTGCTGGTGCCATTGCATTGATAACAAATTGTGGTGCTTCTTCATCCCACAATACGATATCAACTCGCTCACCGCCTAATTCACTTGAAACAGCTTGAACACGAGAACCACGCATACCAACACAAGCGCCAATTGGGTCTAAGCGTTTGTCATTGGTTTTAACCGCTATTTTAGCACGTGAACCTGGATCACGAGCCGCAGCTTTAATTTCTAATGTTTCTTCCGCAATTTCTGGTACTTCTAAACGGAACAATTCAACAATCATGTCAGGGTGGCTACGCGAAATAAATAATTGCGCACCTTTTGCTTCTGGACGTATGACATATAGTAGACCACGAACACGATCACCTGGACGGAAATTTTCACGTGGTAACATATCATCACGGTAAATAACGCCTTCAGCATTGTTACCTAAGTCGATAAGGATGTTATCGCGATTTACTTTTTTAACCGTACCCGTCACTAACTCACCAACACGATCTTCATATTCGGCAATCATTTGTTCACGTTCAGCTTCACGAACTTTTTGGAAAATAACTTGTTTCGCTGTTTGTGTCGTAATACGGTCAAATTTAATTGATTCGATTTGTTCTTCAACAAAATCACCTAGCTGAATGTCAGGCTCATCAATTTGTGCGGCTGAAATAGTCATCTCTGCGTATGGGTTTTCTTGTTCTTGGTCATCAGCAATAACTAACCATTGACGAAATGTATCAAAATCGCCTGTTGTGCGGTCAATAGCTACACGCACTTCAATATCGCCTTGATTTTTCTTTTTGGTGGCAGTAGATATTGCTATTTCAAGGGCTTCAAAGATTTTTTCTTTGGGTACTTGTTTTTCATTTGAAACCGCTTCGGCAACTAATAAGATCTCTTTACTCATGATACTCTATTCCTATTTTGATGAACCTAGTCAAAGACCGGGACAAGATTACCTTTTTCAATATTCATTACAGCCAACGTATAAGATTGACCATCAACTTCAACCACAATGTTATCATTATCACATGATACCAAGGTGCCCTTAAAATTTCTTCTATCATTTAATGGCATACGTAAACGCACTGCCACGACTTCACCAACGATAGCTGCATAATGTGCCGCTTTAAATAATGGACGATCCATACCGGGAGAAGAGACTTCTAAATTATATTCGGTATTAATTGGATCTTCTACATCCAATATTGCGCTGGCTTGCTGTGATACATCTGCGCAATTTTCAACACTGATACCTTCAGGGTGATCAATGAATAAACGCAAGGTAGAATGCTTACCGGCTCTAACAAATTCTACACCTACCATTTCAAATCCTAATGATTCGGCTGCTGGTGTAAGCATTTGAGTTAATTTTTGTTCAATTTGTGACAAAACACGACTCCATAAATAAAAAAAGAGCATTAAAGCCCTTTTAAGTATCGCGAAAACGAAAAAAGCCCCTTACAAGCAGGGGCTTTTTATATTGTTGGACCCTAGTCCACTATACTTTCAATTGCACCTATGCTCAACGAGCATTTTACAAAAAAGTGGTTGCGGGAGCAGGATTTGAACCTACGACCTTCGGGTTATGAGCCCGACGAGCTACCAGACTGCTCCATCCCGCGCTTGAAACTGGTTTGTTTGGGGAAGTTTGTTTCCCCTCTCAAGTGGTGCGTATTATACATAGCCCTGAGATGCGTGCAACCCATATTTGCAATTAAATTTATAATAAATACCACCTGGCTATTTAACCAACGATTACTTAAACATTTCCATCTTATTTGCTAGTTTTATGTCCAACTCACTAATCCCACCTACGTCATGAGTCATTAATTTCACGTCAACTTTATCGTATATGTTCGCCCATTCAGGATGATGATTCATTTTTTCTGCCCAAATCGCCATTTGTGACATCCAACCAAATGCTCGAATGAAGGATTTAAATAAAAAAGTCTTCGTTATTTTGCCATCTTGCAATTTCCATTGTTCATTTTCTGGTAACGAAGCGTTTAATTCCAGAAGAGCTGATTCAATTTGGGCTTGGGTTAATTTCTTAATCATTAGTTTTGTTCTTACATTATTTTGTCTTCAGTCTTTATTATTAACTACTTCTGACTCGAACAGATCACGTTTTGTTATCATTTTATTAAATAATAGACATTTTCGTTAATAGCTATTAGTATTTGTTATAGTTAAGTCCGTTATACATAATCAAAACTAATAAAAAATCAACTAAGAGCCTTATATGAACTTACACCGTATTGATTTAAACCTGTTTGCTGTCTTTGATGCTATTTATACTGCGGGGAGTTTAACTAGGGCAGCGGATGTGCTGTGTATTACCCAACCAGCAGTCAGTAATTCACTGGCGCGCCTTCGTGACATGCTTAATGATCCTCTATTTGTCCGAACAGGACACAGCATGACACCGACACCTGTGGCTCAAAACATCATTGTTCCTGCTCGCGCTGCATTAGAGTTATTGCGAAAAAGCGTACAAGAAAGTCACACCTTTGATCCATTAATAGCTGAAAAACAATTTAATTTTGCTAGTCGTGACCTATTAGAGGTTAGTATATTGCCGCGTTTACTGGCACATTTAGAAGATGGTTCGCCTAATATTACGTTGGCTAATTTTGAGATCTCACGCTCCAAAGTCGTTTCAGAAATGGCTAGTGGTAACTTAGACTTTTTTGCGGATGCCTCTACTTTCACAGATCCTCATTTGCATAAAACCTGCATTGCAACTGACAGATATGTTGTATTGGCACGTAAAAATCACCCTAAATTAAAAAATGGCTTAGATTTAGAGACTTTTTTGAACATGAATCATATTAATGTCACCTATCGACATGATGGTTCGAGTGCCGTTGATGTTGTATTAGATAACTTAGGACACAAACGTTGTATCAAATTTCATTCACAACATTTTCTAACTGTACCGAGTGCGTTAGTCAAAACCGATATGGTCGCTTGTATGCCGTATCATCTTGCTAAACATTATGATTTGGCAATGTATGAAATGCCAATTGACATGCCTCCCATGGAGTATTTTTTATACTGGCACGTATCGATGAATGAAGATCATGCTCACCGCTGGATGCGTGAACAAATTATGGAAGTCGCTAAAGCGTATCATCACGTATAACTAGTTATGTGTTGATTTAACTCGAATAAAAAACCCAGCCTAGCGCTGGGTTTTTACATTTATGATGATCTTTTAGTGTACAACCAACCTGTTATTAACTTACGTTAAACAACGCCTCAGGCATACTCATTAAATTATCAGATCCCGAGCGAATAGAAGACACATGGGCTCTGGTACGCGTTAATATGCGGTCAAAGTAAAATTGGGCGGTATGCAATTTAGCCTGATAAAATGCTTGATTTCCTTCCCCTGCATCAAGTTTTTGTTGAGCAACCACCGCCATCTGTAACCACATATAGCCAACAACTACATAACCAGAGTACATAAGATAATCAACCGATGCAGCACCAAGCTCATTGGGATTTTGTTGTGCTGATTTA
>DBBN01000022.1:0-2510 GCA_002292215.1 Glaciecola sp. UBA983
TAGCCATGTCCTTAACCCTCTACCTTTAAACCCATGCTACGAGCAGAGCCCGCGATGGTTTTTACAGCTGCTTCAAGACTAGCAGCAGTCAAGTCTGGTTCTTTAGTTGTCGCAATCTCTTCTAATTGAGCGCGTGTCACAGTACCGACTTTCTCAGTATTTGGACGACCAGAACCACTCTTAATACCAGCAGCTTTCTTAAGTAAGAAAGAAGCAGGAGGAGTTTTAGTAACAAAGGTAAAAGAACGATCATCGTATACTGTAATTTCTACAGGTACTGGAGCGCCTTTTTNNTTAAACGCTTTACAGAATTCCATGATATTTACACCGTGCTGACCTAATGCAGGACCAACTGGTGGACTTGGGTTTGCAGCGCCAGCTGCAACTTGTAGCTTAATTAAGCCTTTGACTCTTTTTGCCATTTTAATATACTCTCAGTTTGTGGGTTGTGCGCCTATCGAGTATTGAGAATACTCAAGTCGTCGGCTCCCCACGCAAATAAAGGGATGCGGATTGTATGCGTTTTTGACGGAAGTGTCAAACATTAATATGGCAATCATTTGTGATATTGGCACGCAATGCTTGCGCTACAATACAGCTAGCGCTAGCAGCGTATATTTTTAATTAAGCAAGCCAAGTGCCGTATTGATTATAATACTTAGTGCTAACCAAATCAGCAATTGGTGCTTATATGCAAAAAACCCAACACATCACTGCATTGGGCTCTATATTTCTTGTTCTTGAAAACTAAATGATTAGTTCTTTTCGACTTGACCAAATTCAAGTTCAACTGGCGTAGAGCGACCAAATATAAGGACCGATACTTTGATGCGGCTCTTCTCATAATCGACTTCTTCTACCGTACCATCAAAGTCTGCAAATGGACCTTCAGAGACACGTACCACTTCACCTGGTTCAAACAATGTCTTAGGCTTAGGACTATCGACGTTTTCTTCAAGACGATTTAGGATAACATCTGCTTCTTTTTGTGAAATAGGCATTGGACGGTCTGATGTACCACCGATGAATCCCAATACACGAGGCACTGATTTCACTAAATGCCATGAATCTTCATTCATATCCATGTTAACTAACACATAGCCTGGAAAGAATTTACGTTCAGATTTGCGCTTTTGACCGGCACGCATCTCAACGACTTCTTCTGTCGGCACAAGGATTTCGCCAAAGTGCTCTTCCATATGATTGATTTTAATATGTTCAAGTAATGTTTTTTGAACTCGGCCTTCATAGCCAGAAAATGCTTGTACTACGTACCAACGTTTACTCATAATTAAAACCCTATGCCAGTGACTAAGCCAACTAGACGTACTAAGATACCGTCTAAGCCCCATAATAATAACGCCATGACCAACGTAGCTACAAGCACAATTAACGTTGTCTGCGTTGCTTCTTGGCGGTTCGGCCACACAACTTTACGTACTTCGGTGCGTGAATCTTTAGCAAATGTCAAAAAGCGTGAGCCTTTGTTCGTCGATGCGGCGATAAAACCAGATGCAACCACGACTGCTATCGCGCCTAATGCACGGTACAATACAGAGACTTCTTCATAATGATAGTTCGCTGCAACTAAACCACTGAATAAGACAATCACTAGTAACCACTTTAGGGTATCAAAACCGCCACTTGACTGTACTTCTACTTTTTCACTCATTGCTTTGTCCTAGCTAAAATGCGTCATTGCAATTGTGCAATCATCGCTTATAAAGTGGCAGGGGCGGAGGGATTCGAACCCCCAACCATCGGTTTTGGAGACCGCTGTTCTACCAATTGGAACTACGCCCCTGCAGTGTGATACCGAAACTTACTTCGCTACCAATCAACAAATTTTACATACACTTCGATTGTGCTGCCTGAAAAAAATTAATAAGGGAGTACAATGAAGGGATGCGTATTATACCCACGTTTGCCAGTTAATCAAGCCCTATAAAGCCACCAGTTTGATGTGACCATAATTTTGCATAAATCCCATCTTGCTGTAACAGCTCCTGGTGAGTGCCAGATTCAACGATTTTACCCTCATCTAACACGATTAACCGGTCCATTTGGGCTATCGTAGATAAACGGTGGGCGATTGCCAATACCGTTTTGTTTTCCATGACTTTATCTAAGCACTGTTGGATCGCAGCTTCAACTTCAGAATCTAATGCTGACGTGGCTTCATCAAGGATCAGTATTGGTGCATCTTTGAGCATAACACGCGCAATAGCGATACGCTGACGTTGTCCACCAGAGAGTTTCACGCCGCGTTCACCAACATGTGCATCAAACCCCGTGCGTCCTTTAGAATCTGATAACTGCTGAATAAACTCATACGCTTCAGCTTGTTTTGCTGCGGCTATCATCTCGTCTTCCGTTGCATCACTGCGTCCATACAAAATATTATCACGCACCGAACGATGCATTAACGAAGTATCTTGGGTCACCATTGAAATATGCGAGCGTAAACTTTCTTGTTGTACCATCGTAATCGCTTGCCCATCAATCTCAAT
>DBBN01000022.1:2543-18002 GCA_002292215.1 Glaciecola sp. UBA983
CCTGAGCCTGAACGCCCTACCAAACCGACTTTTTCGCCAGCTTTTATCTGTAAATTTAATGACTGAAATACCTCGACGGCATTGCCAGTATGCGTTTGATAAGCAAACGTAACCTGATTGATAGCAATGGCACCACCGGCGATTGTTAATTGCTTTGCGCTGCTGTGATCTTGGATCTCAATGGGTACAGATAAAGAGTTGATCCCATCTTGCACTGTCCCGATATTTTCAAAAATCGACGACACTTCCCACATGATCCATTGTGACATGCCATTCAAACGCAATGCTAAACTGACTGTAATCGCTAACGCCCCCCCACTGACCAAACTATCCGTCCATAAACTAATAGCTAAGGCTGTCACCGATAATACCAATAATGCATTTGAAAACCACACGCAACCATACAATACCGTGACCAAGCGCATCTGCGGATGGACGGTTTGTAGAAATCCATCCATGCCTTCTTTGGCATAAGTTGCTTCACGTGCTGAATGCGAAAATAACTTCACCGTCATGATATTGGTATAACTATCAATAATTCGTCCAGTCATAATTGAACGCGCATCCGCTTGATTTTTTGATACGCGTTTAAGCTTAGGTAAAATTGCTCGAAGAATAGTCACGTACACTACCAACCAAATCACAAATGGCAATGCAAGCATCGGATCTGTGGCAAATACCACCACCACGATACTAATAAAATACACACAAATGTAGACCATTAAATCGAGTAATTTCATTACCGTTTCACGCACTGCTAGTGCTGTTTGCATGATTTTGGTAGCTACACGCCCTGCAAATTCATCTTGGAAAAATGACAGAGATTGACTCAAAATATATTGATGTGCCATCCAGCGGATCCGCATCGGATAATTACCGAGTAAGGCTTGATGGGTTAAAAATGATTGCGTGATCACTAAGATTGGCAGTATCACCACAAGAATCAATCCCATGATAATCAAGCTTGTTTGTTCTTCTGCAATAAAAGTCGCTGGATCACGAGTAGAAAACCAGTCTACTAACTGCCCCATATACCCAAACAAAGACACTTCTAACATCGCAATACACGCGGCGAGTACGGATACACAAGCTAATACAGGCCAAATCCCTTTAGAAAAATGTAGGCAAAACGCAAACACGCCTTTGGGTGGTTGAGTCAGTTTAGTGTCGGGAAAGGGAGTAATTAGGCTTTCGAACCAAGCGAACATGCAGTAACCTTGTCGGTAATATTACAGATAAATAAAGCAGTCAAGGATAATGCATATCACGTAAAAGCGCTATGTTGGCGATGGGTTATTTTGCAAGGGCGTGTATGATCGCTTGTACATTATCATGATGGTTTTGACGCCATTGTGTCAGGGTTTGTCCGGCATCTTTAGTATTGCGTTGCTGAGCGATAAGTAAGGCTTCTTCTGCTTGGGCTTGAGGGATCACTGCTACACCATCATTATCAGCGACAATAATATCGCCAGCGACGACCGTAACACCTCCGACGGTGACGGTTGGTAAGTCTTCTGTCAGGATTTTTTTCGCACCCGGTTTTGGGCATACACCTAAAGCATGGATCGGAAATTGTAGGGCTTTGACTTCATCGATATCGCGCACTACTCCATCAACAATAAACCCTGCAATGCCGTTTTGCTGCGCAATCGCACAGACATTTCCGCCACTGACTGCATATTGATCATCAGCTTCAACCACTAATATATCACCCGACAGGGCATCATAAATCGCTTTATGCACCATCAAGTGATCACCAGGGGCGCATTTTACTGTATAAGCCCGACCTGCCACTCTAGGCATATCTGCCCATAATGGATGAATACGAAAATCCATGAATTGTGTTCTTGGCAGAGCATCAGCCAAATCACAGGTTGAGATTGTTAGATATTCTTGATAGAGCGCATGCGTCATGTTGTTATTCCCTTATTACATTAACGGCTGCATAAACAACCATGTCCAGTAAGCACAAATCGCAAACTGCACTAAAAAAGTCGCAAAGCGTAATTGAATTGCCAATGGACTAGTTGAGATGAGTAAAATCAAGGATTGTGCTAAACGCGCACCAAGTAATACATACGCTAATCCATCAGTGATGTCGGTGCTACCAGTAGCTATGGCATAGAGTAACAGGCCACCAATAAACGGAAAACACTCAACCGCATTAGCATGCACGCGAGTTAAGCGAAAACCAAAGGCCGGCACATCGGAGCCATCGGCCGCAAATTTTAAATTTTTGTTGTAACCGCTCATGCCTAAGTAAGTTCGATAACCGGCTAAAGCTAATAAACTAACTAATATTAGGACAATATAATGTAAAAATACGATAGATGTGGCTGTCATGACGCTTCCTTGTTGTTTGCATCTACATTAAATGACTAATATCGATTTTGCAAACATAAACATGGCGCTAGTCTAACAACGCCTTGCCCTAAACTTCTTCCCTTTAATCTTGCCTTCACGAAATTGTGCCATCGCGCGTTTTACACTGCGTAACTTCACCGCAATAAACGACACTTGATTCGTTACATTAATTTTGCCAATGTCTTCGCCATCAATGCCCGCTTCTTTGGTTAACGAGCCTAAGATATCACCTGGACGAAGTTTTTGGCGCTTACCACCATCAATACTCAAGGTTACATATTCAGGTTGAATAATACGGTTAGCATGAAAACGTACGCTTTCAATGCCTTTAGGCTTAAGCACGACTTGGGCGTGTGCTTCTATTTCACGTAAATTTGCCATTTCAGCATCGCTGACTAACGTCACAGCAAGACCTTCAGCATCAGCTCGACCAGTACGACCAATGCGATGTACATACACATCAGGCTCTTCACTCACTGTGTAGTTAATCACTAAATCTACCGCATCAATATCCAGCCCGCGCGCAGCAACATCCGTTGCCACTAGCACCAAGGCTGATTTATGCGCAAAACGAGTCAATACTTGGGTGCGTTCGCGTTGTTCTAAATCACCATTTAGGGCAACCGCCGAGATATCTTTTTGTTGTAAATATTCAGTTAGCTCAAACGTTTGAATTTTAGTGTGACAAAATACAATCGCTGCTTTGGCCTGATAATGCGTAATAATTGCGGCAACCGCTTGTTGACGATGCTCATCAGACACTTTATAGGCAATCTGTTGGATCTTCGTTTCACTATGCAGTGATTGGGTTTCAATACGCTTTGGTGTTTTTTGTACAACATCAGAGATCTGCGCAATCGTATCGGGGTAAGTAGCAGAAAACATTAAGGTTTGACGCACTTTAGGTAAGTGTTTAAAAATCACCTCCAGCTCATCATAAAAGCCCATATCTAACATACGATCCGCCTCATCGAGCACGAACTGTTTTAGATTGTGCAATTTAACACGATGATTAAGCATGTGATCCATTACTCGACCGGGCGTCCCCACAATAATATGCGGAGGATGACGTAATGTCGCAATTTGTCCATTCATCGGAATACCACCACACAAGGTAGTGATCTTCACATTATCCATCCGGCGGGCTAACAAGCGCAATTGCTCAGCAACTTGGTCAGCTAATTCCCGAGTCGGGCATAACACTAAGGCATGCGTGTAAGTACGTTTTTCATCTAGGCCTTGCAATATCCCCAAACCAAATGCAGCCGTTTTACCACTTCCGGTTTTGGCTTGCGCTAAAACGTCTTCTCCGGCTAACACCACCGGTATAGTCGCTGCTTGGATATCAGTAAGTTGCGTATAGCCAAGTTCTGTCACTGATTGAATCAGTTCAGGGCGTAAATTAAGGGTTGTAAAATCAGTCATTATACTAGTTGCCACGCTATCGCCTGTCCGGCGAAAAATGGGACAATATCGTCCCCAGTTGAAAGTGCGATTTGCTCTGGGATCGTCCATTCTTGGCGTTGCAAAGTAATCGTTGTTGTATTTCTCGGTAACCCGTAAAAATCAGGCCCGTGAAGAGAGGCAAAGCCTTCTAATTTATCTAACGCACCCAATTCTTCAAATACTTGGGCATATAATTCAATCGCGCTCCATGCGCTATAACAACCCGCACAGCCACATGCAGATTCTTTCTTATGTTTTTCATGTGGCGCTGAATCCGTGCCTAAGAAAAACTTAGACGATCCAGAAGCAACTGCAGCGCGCAATGCTTGTTGGTGAGTGTTACGTTTTAATACCGGTAAACAATAATTATGGGGTTTTACACCACCAACTAATAAATCATTTCGGTTTAATAATAAATGCTGAGGCGTAATGGTCGCCGCAACATTCGCAGAAGCCGCCAATACAAAATCTGCCGCGTCTTTGGTTGTGATGTGCTCAAAGACGATTTTCAAGCCAGGAAAAGCAGCGACAATATGCTGTAAGTGTTGCTCAATAAACTCTGCTTCACGGTCAAAAATATCAACATGCGCTTGCGTCACTTCACCATGAATGAGTAATAACATACCCACTTCTTGCATGATCTCAAAGATCGGATACAAGGCCTCTACCCCTTTCACGGCAGCATCAGAGTTGGTGGTCGCCCCTGCTGGATATAACTTTGCAGCCACTACACCGGCCGCCTTGGCTTCGCGAATATCATCCGCGCTGGTGATGTTGGTTAAAAATAAGGTGACCAGAGGTTCAAAATCTGGAAAATCAGTAGCATGCGCTAAAATACGCTCACGATACGCAATTGCTTGCTCAGTCGTTGTGACCGGAGGGACTAAATTTGGCATGGCAATGGCCCGACGGAAACAACGTGCAGTCGCAGGTACGGTCTCTGCTAACATCTCGCCATCACGAAAATGTAAATGCCAATCATCAGGGGTAGTCAAAGTAAGGGTTTGCATGTTGAGTCACTCTCGGTAAATTATTCCGCTATATTATGCCCTAATCACAGCAAACTTTCGCCTGATTTCAACATTTATATCGTTATGAACAGCATCTAATACTTGCCAATATAAACAAACATGCATTAAGGTAGAAAAAGTTTATTTATCTACACCGCATATTTTGACAAAGGTAGTTCAGTTGCATGTCAGCCAAAATCAGTCTGCTTAATTTTTTTCCTCAGCCTAATTTCTTCCAGCGTATATTCTTTCCGTTTTTAGACCGTATTCTTGGCATAACAAAAATGAATACCTTGTATCAGAAAAATCAGATGCAAGGGTTATCTAAAGAAGACTTTGTCGACAAGTTACTTGATGTACAGCAGATCACTGTGACCAACGAAACCTCATTGTTAAACCAAATTCCTGATACGGGTCCCGTAGTCATCGCCAGTAATCATCCCTTTGGTGGTATCGAAGGACTTATTCTTGCTCGAGCTATTAGCAAAAAGCGTCCTGATATCAAAGTATTTGCTAACCATGGTCTTAAAGTATTTAAAGAACTCGAAGATTATTTCATCTTTACCAACCCATTATCACCGAATGATCCTAAAAACGCACCCAGTATTCGACTGGCTATTGCCCACGTCAAAGCCGGTCACCCGTTACTCATTTTTCCAGCCGGGCGGGTGTCTTATTACCAAACCGCCCACCAAGAAATTGTTGAGCACAAATGGAACAAGCTGGTTTACCGATTAACTAAAGACGCAGGCGGTGAGTTCGTTGGTGTCTTTGTGCAAGGCTTAAACCGCCCCTTTTTCTATATTTTAGGACGTATTTATTATCGCCTACGGATGTTGTTGTTGGCGCGTGAACTCATGGCAAATACCCATCGTACCATTCAACTTGACCACACTCAGCGTGTGACAATACCGAACCATTTGCCAGCACAAACTGGTGCTGATCTTGCTCGCAGCTTATGCTACGCCGTCGATAGTCGATGGCAGTATGCATGGCCGTCTGACCTTTCGCTATCGAATATGGCGCCTCTTGCCCCAGAGATCCCTATAGAAACATTACATCAAGAATTAGCTGATTTGCCTACACAGCAATGTTTAGTGAGGGTAGGCGAGTTTGCTGTGTATTGGTCAATGCAAACCCAAACACCTGCCATAGTGGATGAAATTGCACGCTTACGTGAGCTCGTATTTAGAATGCATAATGAAGGCTCAGGTTCAGATCGTGATACGGATAGCTTTGATGCCACTTATACACATTTGTTTGTCGTGCGAACGTCGGAGGAGTCGACGCAGCCGGCGCATATAATCGGTGCATATCGAATGGGACGGACAGATGAACTTATTGCCGCTAATGGCTTGGACGGATTGTATTTACACAAAATGTTTAAGTTTTCGCCAGAATTTATCAATCAACAACAACCTTGCTTGGAAATGGGACGGTCGTTTATTATTCCGCAATATCAACGCTCCCCTCAGGGCTTATTTATGTTGTGGCGTGGCATTGGCGAGTTCATGAACGTCTTCCCAAAATATCGAATTTTGTATGGCACTGTGTCTATTAGTAAATTATACCAACCACAAAGCGTGAGCATTATAGAACATGGACTAGTGAACGCGCCCGAACATGTGCAACCCCGTCAGCATTTTGAGTTTGCCCTACATCCACAATTAGCTGCGTTTGCATTATCGCAAGGAAGTACTATTCAAATTGGGCTCAACAAGTATGTTAATACTTACTTACAAGCAATCGAACACGATGGAAAGGATTTACCAATACTCGCCAAACAATACCAAAAGCTAGGTGCTGATTTTCATGCGCTTGGTATTGATACGAGTTTTAATCACACGCCAGGATTGTTGTTGAGTGTGAATATGAAAAACGTCCCTGCTCGTATGCAAAAACGTTTTTTGGGGCGTACGCTTTAATACAGAACACTAACGGTTAACTGTTCGGCTTGGGATCTCCTGAACGGTAATGGTTAAACAGCTTACTAGCTAACCCATTTAGCAAACGCATCCGTTAACATCGTTTTGGCTTCTTGTCCTTGTGGCGTATCCAAATACTGCTGTGCTTGCGATACATATTTCATAATCATGCCAGTATCCAAGCCTAGTGTATCAAATTGATTTTTGAGGTCGTTGATGCTTTTTAACGAATCACTATATTCAGCAGCTTTATTCATTAAGCCGCCTAACCCACCTTCAGATAACGTCGCGACTGCGGGGACCGCACTTAACAGACTATCGACACCCGGTATCGCGCTAGAGAGTTGCGAGAATTTTTCACTAGAGATATTTTGTTTAGCGTAATTCAAAATTGCGCCCATGCCGCCAGTGGCTTGTTCGGTTGACACTCCTAAGTTGTCGGTTAACGAAGCAATTAGCTCTGCAGCAGAAGGGAATGCATCTGTTGCCATTTGCTTCACATCAGCGGTTTGTGTGGGCGCCGAATCCGAGCCCATACCTAACATATTTTTAACGCTATCCCACCACCCCTCAGCATGTGATTGTGAGCTATATAATGAGGTGCAAAATAACGTGCAAGATACGACAACAATTGGTAGTGTTTTCATAATATTAGTCCTTTAAAAAATTATTTATTCTTCCGAACTATAGATGAAAAATACCCCGATGCAGGATTATTTTTTATAATGATTAATTCTTTTTCGTATAAGCGGCAATAATGACAATGCGCTGACCATTTACCCGACCTTCAATATGCAAGGGATTGTCCGATAAACCAATATTACGTACCGGTGTGCCGCGTTTAGCAGTAAATCCTGCGCCTTTCACATCAAGATCTTTGATGATAGTGACACTATCGCCGGCTTTTAATGCCACACCATTAACATCCAAAGTAGGCTCGTCATTACTGATCATGCCCGCTTCAGCCCATTGCTTAACATCATCTTCAAGATATAGCATGTCCATACTATCTTGTGCCCAGCTTTCAGTACTCACCCGGCCAAGCATTCGATATGCCATCACTTGTACCGCTGGTGTTTGTGACCACATACTGTCATTGAGACAACGCCAGTGATTGATATCTAACTCAACTTCACCTTCGATTTGGTCATGGCAGTTGCCACATAACAAAATCGCACAATTTGCGGTCGTATCGGGAGAATATTCAATGGCGTATGGGATTAAACGGTCTGTCGCCGTACATAATTCACATTGTTTATTGGCACGTTCAAGGAGATGTTTTTCTAAAGACATGTTGCGGTTTCACTCATAAAAAGATAGGGAAAGCTTGTGCGCATATGAGTACGGCTATAAAAGCGTAAACTCTAAATGCACTAAGCCCACAAAATAAAAAGGGATTATATCACAGCAATCTATTAATGGTTTCTATTAATGATTAAGAGGATGTTGATAGTTAATTTTGCAGAGACTGCTGATAGGCGATCGTAGCGGGGGCAACGCCAAAGTTAACATCGACTTGAGCGCCTTGCAATTGGCGAATAATTTTAACTAACGCATAATGGTGGATTGCATGAGAAGCACAAAATACTAGCTCCCGGGCTGTTGTCGATTGCACGGTCACGTGATGAGTATGGTGCACATTGATATCAGAGACAACGCTCAGGGCTTGTAAGAGTTGGCTTTCTGTGAGTGTCAGGATCCAGGTTTTAATATGATGTAACTGACTAATGGCAACAGCGAGTGACGTTTCAATCTCACTTTGCCGAGAGCGATAATTGTAATCGACGGTAGTGGTTTCCAGCCCACGCATGAGACTAGTAAAATGATCAACGATATGACGGATATGCTGACCAATCGAGGCACTAAATAAAGGCTGACAGATATCCTGATATTCATCATGACTTAACGATTGCAATAATACGATGGATTGATCGATAACTTCACTATGACTGCTAAGCATTAATTAAAAACATCCTTATGTATTAGTTGGCTTATTCTGACAATTGGTATTTTGTCACTTATTATACTAGACCTTTACTATGTTCAAAATATTACACACTTTAGAAAATTAATCATGTTTCACATAAATCATCGCGCTGGTGTCATACCCTTTACTTTCTGCGAAATTTAATAGTTTGTCAATAATGCTAGGTTCAAGGAATTTGGTCCGAGACAAAATCCACAGATAATCCGTATCAGGCCCTGTCACTAAGGCATACTGATAGTTGCTGTCTAGCTGCGCAATCACATAGCTGGCATAAAATGGTCCAAAAAATGACACTTTTAAATGCCCAATCGTATCATCACCCACAAAATACGCTTTACCATTAGCTTGTGTCCACTCACCCGCTACGATTTCATAACCTTGATTGAGTACATCAATCCCGCCATCATCGCGAACAGAGTACGTTGCTGAAATTTGCTCTAAGCCACGCTCAAAAGGATGATCTAAACGAGCGATTTCATACCAAGTTCCCAAATAACGTGATTTATCAAAATCACTTACCGGAGTAATGCCTTGTGGAATACTCGTACATGCACTCAGACTGAGAAGTGCGCCAACGATACATACAATAACAAGCACCTTACTAACATATTGGGACATACAGGGTTCCTTTAAAATAAAAAACCCAAGTCATTTTCATCACTTGGGTTATAGAGAGATTAGTATGCGCATGTTATTACTGGTTACGACATACATGCTTAGATGCTTATCAATGTTATCCTGCGAAGAATTCTTTGCGCATATCTGCATCACGACTAAACACACCGCCTAATGATGACGTTTTAGTATACGACTTACTATCACGAATACCGCGTGCTTTGACACAATAATGCGTTGCATTAATACTAACAGCAACATCTTCGGTGCCGGTCAATGCTTGTAGTGCCACCATAATTTGCTGCGTTAATCGTTCTTGTACTTGCGGGCGCTGCGCAAAGAACGCAACCAAGCGATTGATTTTAGACAAGCCGATAACGGTTTGTTTTGGAATATAAGATACTGAAGCTGTGCCATCGATAGTCACAAAATGATGCTCGCAAGTACTCGTTAAAGAAACATCAGAGACTTGAACCGGCTGTTCAATTTTCATTTTATTTTCAATTTGGGTGATTTTAGGAAATTTACGATAATCTAAACCCGAGAATATCTCGTCAACGTACATCTTAGCGATACGTCGCGGGGTGTCACATAAACTGTCATCTTCCAAATCCAAACCCAATGCATCCATCACGTCATTCATTGCGCGTTGGATCTTACTGCGTTTTTCATCGTCAGTTAAACCGTTGTCTTTCATTGGGGTTTCAAGCCCTTGTTCAATGAGGGCAGTACGAACAAGCGCAGCTTCTTTGGTAATCGCAGGCTCCAATGCGGTGCGAACAATAACTGCTTCTTTTGCTAACATAAGTCAATCCATCATTTAAAGTGTGTATTAGTATACGGTGCAACAACTGATTTTGGATTAAAAAAATCTATATAATTTAACGCTTTACTCTTTTTAATTAGGTAAACTACTAAAAATATTCATATTTCCGATCCATATTTTACTCATATTTCTGCATAAGGATACCATTTTGAGCGCAGCAATACTAATTACCGGTGGAGCACAACGACTCGGCTTAGCCATGGCCGAGGCATTAATTGCCCAAGGCGAAACGGTCATCATTACTTATCGCACTCATAAGCCGCAAGTGGACGCCCTCGCCGCTCAAGGTGCACGCATGATCCAATGTGATTTTGCCCAACCTAACGACATCGCTCGTTTATGTAAATTGGTAAATACTGACTATGCCGCATTACGTGCGATAATTCATAATGCGTCAGATTGGGATCAAGAAGCAGAGACAGACAACTATGCGCATTTAATGCAAAAAATGATGCAAGTCCATGCCCAAGCACCATATGAAATTAACCTCGCGTTACATCAAAAATTACTCGCTTTTGATGGTGTCGCTGATATTATCCACATGACTGATTATGTGCAGAATACTGGCAGTAAAAAGCACATTGCATATGCAGCTAGTAAAGCCGCTTTACATAATCTTACGCTGTCTTTTGCGACCCTACTCGCACCGAATGTTAAAGTGAATAGTATTGCACCAGCGTTATTAATGTTTAACGAACATGATTCGGATGCCTATAAAGCTAAATCATTACAAAAATCGTTATTACAAATTTGTCCAGGCCCACAAGAAGCGGTTAAAGCGATGAATTATTTGTTCGATTGTGACTTTGTTACGGGACAAACTATGCATTTAGACGGCGGCAGACATTTAAAATAACCAACCCGATAAATTAAGAATTAACACTATGAGCTATCAATTATGACTTATCAACTATTGCCTGAGTGGGTAACCCAAGAAGCCGTGATTTTAGCTTGGCCACATCAACAAACCGATTGGGCGCCTTGGCTACAAGACACCCGTTCTGTGTATCTTAACATTATCACCCATATTACCCAATCCACGGGCGTGGTTGTTTTGTTAGTTGCAGAACAAGACATTGTTGATGTACAACTGCAACTTGCAGATTTTACTGGGGTATTAATTGTCCCAGCACAATTTAATGATACTTGGGTTCGTGATTATGGATTTTTGACTGTCGAACATGACGGGCAAGTACAGCCGATTGAATTTGAATTTAATGGCTGGGCAGATAAATATGCGGCGGATCTCGATACACAAGTCAATCGTCGTTATTTAGCTCCATTATTGTCACAGCCATTGATCAGCTTTCCTGAAATTGTCGAAGGCGGTGCACTAGAAATTGATGGCGACGGTCACTTACTTTCCACTGCACAATGTTTATTGCATCCTAAACGAAACCCCCAGCTCACTGAGCAAGACTATCATGCGTTATTTAGTGAGCATTTAGGCGCTCAGCAAGTGACAATTTTGTACCACGGTCATTTAGAAAACGATGACACCGACGGTCATATTGATACTCTAGCGCGTTTTACGTTGCATCAAGGGATCGTGTATCAGGGAGCAAGCAATCGCCCAGATGACTCTCATTTTTCCGGACTTGATGCGATGGCGCAGGAGTTACACAGTGCGTTTCCTGACCATACGCTTTTCGGCCTACCGTTGCCACATATTATGGATGGCATTGACGATCTTGATAATGCCGGTACAGGTGCCGAACGCTTACCCGCATCCTATGCCAATTTTTTAATTTTTAATGACCTCATATTGGCACCTGTCTATGGTGTGCCTGAAGATAAAGACGCGATGGCAGTGCTAGCCAGAGCTTATCCGCATCATCAGATTATTCCAGTGAATTGTGCGACGTTAATCCGACAATATGGCTCATTACATTGTATTACCATGCAAGTGCCACAAGGCGTTATTCAGCCGCACTGGATTGCACAGGCGTTAGAACAAGTCACGGTAGTAGCACTATAACTTATTTTAAAAAAACCACATGCCAGTAAGTGTTCACATAACACCATCGGCAGCATTGAGAGCGAACTATGCAATCATCTAAATCAACTAAACTAGCTAAACCAAAAGTCAGAGTTGGCGTTGTCCAACAAGCTATCTCAGGGAATGATAAGTACACTAATTGGCAAGACAGTGCCACCCAAATTCGCCAGTTAGCGCAAGAGGGATGTCGCTGCGTGTTACTCCAAGAGCTGCACAGCACCTTGTATTTTTGTCAAACCGAAGATGTGGACGTGTTTGATTTAGCCGAGCCGATTGAGGGTGAAGGGCATACGTTTTTTGGAACATTAGCCGCTGAATTAAATATTGTATTGATCACTTCTATGTTTGAAAAACGTGCTGCCGGTTTGTATCACAACACCGCTGTCGTATACGATTGTAGCGCCGATATTGTAGGGATCTATCGCAAAATGCATATCCCAGATGATCCCGGTTTTTATGAAAAGTTTTATTTTACGCCAGGTGATCTTGGCTTTACGCCAATCGATACGTCTATCGGTAAACTGGGGGTCTTAGTCTGTTGGGATCAATGGTATCCAGAAGCTGCTCGGTTAATGGCAATGGCAGGTGCTGAGATTTTATTTTACCCAACGGCAATTGGTTGGGATCGAAATGACACACCAGCAGAACAAGCGCGTCAACGTGATGCATGGCAAATCATTCAACGCAGTCACGCTGTTGCTAATTCAGTCCCTGTGGTGGTAGCTAATCGCACTGGATTTGAATTATCACCAAACGGTGAAGAAGGAATTGAATTTTGGGGGACAAGCTTTGTTGCAGGCCCACAAGGAGAATTACTCGCCCAAGCTTCTACTGATCAACCAGAAAATTTAATCGTCGATCTTGATTTGCAACGTACTGAAGATATTAAGCGTATATGGCCATATTTTCGAGACCGTCGTATTGATGCCTACGACGATATCACCAAACGCTGGCGTGACTAATAACAAGCAATAATGTACCCGGTGGTGCGTTACCTAAGTCGATATATGAAGTTAATCGGTCTGAGCGCTAGGCCGTTGCTTTATTTCATCATACCAACGCTTTAGATTGACTTGTTCAGGTAAGATCCTAATCTTAACCACACGGGCAAAATCAATCGCAGTAAATGCAGTAATGTCAGCAACACTGAATTGTTCACCCGCTAGATAATGGTTTTCTGCTAAATGTTGGTCAAGCAGATGCATAAATTTTTGTGCATTTAAACCCGCTTCTTTGCCAAACTCAGGTATCGGGTTCATGCGGTCTTTGAAATACCCGGTCGAATGTTGAAAACACATCCCAACCTGCATAAATAAATATAACTCAGCGCGTTGTTGCCACTGGGCAATGATCCCTTTACTTAAAGGATCGTGACCATATAACGCAGGTTCTAGCTGTAATGCTTCAAAATACTGACAAATCGCATTTGCCTCACTAATACAGGTACCGTCATCTAATTCTAAAATAGGGACTTTACCTAGTGGGTTTTTAGCTTTCATTTCAGCAGAAAGGTTTTCGCCACCGACAATATCAATTTGTACATAGTCGACTTCAATGCCTTTTTCCGCTAGAAACATCCTAACGCGT
Organism: Glaciecola sp. UBA983; assembly: GCA_002292215.1. Taxonomy (GTDB): domain Bacteria; phylum Pseudomonadota; class Gammaproteobacteria; order Enterobacterales; family Alteromonadaceae; genus Opacimonas. The sequence continues at coordinate 16,303 of DBBN01000022.1, forward strand.
CTTGGTGTCGGGGCGGTTTTAGTATCATATATTTTCATTTGACAGTCCTTTGTTACAGTCTCTTGGTAAAACACTGTACATAATTAATTGCCATACTATCACAATAGCGCCATTGTTTACTCAGTACATTAAACTTCATACCGGTTTCGTGAGTTAAATGACAATTAGCAGCTTGGGTCCAAGTCAACAATTCACTGGGTTTGACAAATTTACGCCAACTATGAGTTCCAACCGGTAAATACCTTAGCACATATTCAGCCCCAACAATCGCAAACACATACGCCGTCAAAGTTCGGTTTAACGTCGCTAAAATAAGCATCCCACCCGGTTTAACTAACTTAGCACATTGGGCGATTAACTCAGCTTGGTCTGCTACATGCTCAACCACTTCAGCATTTATCACCACATCGAATTGCTGGCCGGATGCCACCACCTCTTCTGCTAACTTATGTTGATAATCAACCTCCGTGCCTGTGTTTGTGGCGTGACGCTTGGCAACATTAATACTCATGGCAGATGCGTCAATGCCGGTAACTTGTGCGCCAAGGCGAGCTAAGGGCTCAGACACTAATCCTCCGCCACAGCCAACATCAAGTACAGATAAGCCTTGGAATGGGGTGCCTAAGTCGTATAGCTGCCATAAATTGGCATTAGGTTGCGGCTTGAAGCGTAAATCGATTTCAAAGTGCGCACCTATATGAGTCGTAAAGTATGCTAATCTGGCATGATTAAAAGCGATAGCTTGACCATATTTACCAATCGGATCCCACCATTGTTCTGCTAAACTATCAAACTTGGCGATTTCTTGTGGGTTGAGGGTCGGACTGATCGTGCCGTTTAACTGACTTTTATCTAACATTAAATTCTCTGTGAATATCTTGATGTGGTTGGTCGATTGAACATTATACGTAATAATGGGCTATATAGATTGATGTGTTAAATTCTATTAAGTTTAAAGGAGCATGTATGCCAGAGTTAAATGTGTTAGGTGAACCGTTAGTGCCATGCTGCGCAGGTACAGGATTTCAACGAGATGGGTTGTGTAGCGTCATTTCCTCTGACAGAGGTAATCATTCTGTATGTGCGATTATGACGGATGAATTTTTATTGATGCAGCAACGAATAGGCAACGACCTAATCACCCCAAACCCTGCTTATCAGTTTAAAGGCTTGGTTGCTGGCGATAAATGGTGTTTGTGTGCAATGCGATGGGCACAAGCTGATCAGGCAGGTGTTGCGCCACCTGTGATTTTGGAAGCCACATCAGAAGCCGCTTTATCGGTGATCACCTTAGATAGACTGAAAGCCCATAGCTATCAGACTAATTAATGCGCTTGCCAATCAGCTAATAACGCTTGGGTGTGGGCATCTACTGCACCCTTATTTTCAGTGATCCACCAACGTTCCATCAACCGCACATTTTTAATGTTTGCTTTAAAAAACACATCCACAATATCCCCAACAATAGGAATAAAACCAAGCCCATAATCTAACAGTGCATTGCGCAGCATTAACTTTCTAATATCAGCAGGCACATTTATTTTATCCGCCAAATGGATAATCCGTAAACTCGCTAACAGCATAATGGTATCGCCTAAAATAGGAATGAGACCGACCAAAAAATCTAATCCGACTCTGACCCCAATAAATGGGATCTTAACTGCCATATCAAGTAAATTAGCGATATCTTGGGCTTGCTT
>DBBN01000022.1:18144-73147 GCA_002292215.1 Glaciecola sp. UBA983
CCAGCCGTATAGATTATCTTGAAGCAAATTAAATAGCATCTCAATGTGTGCATCATCAGAGTTAAGACAGGGAATGTATTGGTACTCTTTACCCCCACTTTCCATGAAATATTCACGATTTTCTTCACCTATTTCTTCTATCGTTTCGAGACAATCTGAGCTAAAGCCCGGACAGATAACCTGCAACGAATGCACACCTTGTTCAGGTAAGGCTTTTAATGTTTCGTCCGTATAGGGAGTGAGCCATTCCTCACGACCGAAACGTGACTGAAAGGTTGTCATATATTCATCAGCTTGAAGCCCTAGTGCTTCGGCAACCAAACGTGTCGTTTTGTAGCATTCACAGTGATAAGGGTCGCCGTTTAATAGATAACGTTTAGGGATCCCATGATATGAAAAAATCAACTTATCGGTACGACCATGCTTAGCCCAATGAGCTTTAATACTATCAGCCAAACAGCTAATATAACGGGCATCATCGTGATAATGGGAAATAAAGCGTAAATCAGGTAACCAACGACGCTTAGTAAAATCATTCGCCAATGCATCAAATGTTGACCCACTAGTAGAAGCACAATATTGCGGATACAAAGGTAATACAACGACCTTTCTTGCGCCTTGCTCTAACAATTGATTCATGGCGTTTTCAACGCTTGGCTGACCATAGCGCATTGCATAGCCAACAATGTATTTACCCGGACTATGTGCATCAAACTTAGCTTGTAACGCGCTTGCTTGATTTTTGGTGTGCGTTAATAACGGTGAGCCATCTTCGGTCCACACCGTTGCGTACGCAGCAGCGGAACGCTTAGGACGAATTTGTAGGATAATCAAGTTAAGGATGCACCACCAAATCAATTTGGGTACTTCAACAACACGCGGATCCGATAAAAATTGCTTTAAATACGGCTTGAGCGCTTGCTTAGTTGGTGCTTCAGGCGTGCCTAAATTACTGACCAATATGCCTATTTTATCTGTTTGTGAATGGGTAAACACCGAATTGGATGTGTACTTCATAAATTAATTATCCCACAACTTTATATGATTAAATTCTATCTACCATGTACGTAATATAACGTATTTTGGCTTAGTTTTATTTGTGCTATCTCGAGTATAATGCGTGCCTTATGGCGCATAATATGTCGGCGCACCAAAACCAACTGGCAACCCTAGTGCAAATACCCATACATAAAATAACAACGTCCAGCCCAATATAAACACCATTGAATATGGCAACATCATCGCGATCATCGTACCCATTCCGGTATCTTTTTTATATTTCACCGCCATCGCAAGGATCAAGCCAAAGTAACTCATCATTGGCGAAATGACATTTGTTACAGAATCACCAATACGGTAGGCTGCTTGGATCACCTCTGGTGAATAGCCTACTAGCATTAACATAGGCACAAATATGGGGGCGGTCACAGCCCACTGCGCCGACGCACTGCCTAACGACAAGTTCACTACTCCACACATCAGAATAAACAAAATAAAGATTTCAGGACCATCAAAGCCAACAGCTTGGATGGCAGCCGCGCCTTTTACTGCAAGCACAGTGCCTAAATTAGTCCATTTAAAAAATGCTACAAACTGCGCAGCAAAAAATACGAGTGTAATATACAGTCCCATGGTACTCATACTTTTCGCCATTGCATCAATGACATCACGGTCATTATGCATAGTGCCAGCATACTTACCATAAACAAAACCGGGGATTGCAAAGGTAATAAAGATAAAGGCAACGATGCCTTTTAAAAATGGCGAGCCAGTGACAGCGTTTGTCTCAGGGTGTCGTAAAATGCCCCACTCTGGCACGATCGTCAGGGCTAATATTCCCGCTAATAGTAAAAATGACCAACCTGCCATTTTCATTGCATGGCGTTCTTTGGGTGTCGGTGCTGCTAATGTAGGTTGATCTAACGTTTCTGGCGCATCAGACGGATTGTATTTGCCTAAGCGAGGTTCAACTATGTATTCGGTGACCGCATAGCCCATTGCAGCAACAACAAAGGTACTGACAAACATCAAATAATAATTGGCTTCAGGGCCTACGATGTAATCTGGATCAATCATTTGTGCCGCTGGTGTCGTTATACCAGCTAATAACGGATCAATCGTACCTAACAACAAATTAGCTGAATACCCAGCTGATACGCCAGCAAACGCTGCCGCTAATCCCGCTAACGGATGGCGTCCCAATGAATGAAATATCATGGCAGCAAGTGGAATTAACACCACATAACCTAACTCAGAAGCCGTATTGGAAATGATACCTGCAAAAACGATAATGAACGTGACCATTTGTCGCGGAGCATTAAGCACTAATGAACGTAAAATAGTCGACAACAAGCCACTATGTTCAGCAACAGAGACACCTAGCAAGGCAACAAGTACAGTGCCTAAAGGCGCAAACCCGGTGAAATTAGTGACTAATCCTGTGACAATCTTTTGTAGCCCTTCTGCACTCATGAGTGAGATAACTTCAATCATGCCATCGGCTTCACGACCTTTGGCGCCTTCTGGGCGTGGATCGACAACCGCAATATCGAACATGCCTAGCAGACCACTCAACAATACAATGAAAATAGATAAAATAGCGAAAAGCGTAACTGGATGAGGCAGTAAATTCCCTAAAAACTCTACACCATTAAGGAAACGGGCAAACCAACCTGATTGCAGTGGTTGTGAAGGAGATGGATTCGATGTCGTTGAATGTGAATTTTCAGCCATAATGCTTTTATTCCTCTTATTATTTTAGATAAAACAATAGCACAAACCCCTTTAATAATCACTCATTAAAGGGGTTTGGAAAGGGTTACTGACTTGCTATTAGATAACTAAACGTTATTTTTTAATCCCATCTTGATTATTCAAGTAATTGAAGAAATCAGAGCTTGGGTCAACAATCAATATATCCTGTTTGGAGTTAAAGCTGCTACGGTATGCATCCATCGAACGCAAGAAGCTGTAAAACTCTGGATTTTTGGAGTAGGTGTTCGCATAGATAGATGCGGCTTCTGCATCACCTTGACCGCGTAACTGACGGGCTTTACGCTCCGCATCAGCAAGCATAATAGTCACACGAGCATCCATACCTGCACGAATCATGTCAGCTTGTTCTTGACCTTCTGAGCGATGTTCACGAGCAACAGCAGCACGTTCAGCACGCATCCGTTGGAAGATTGAGTTAGATACTTCAAGTGGCAAATTAATTTGCTTCACACGTACATCTACAATCTCAATACCTAGTTCATCAGAACTTTCAGAGGCTTGCTCCATTGCTTCGTTCATTAATTCTGAACGTTCACCAGAGACAATTTGTGGAATGGTACGAGTACCAAACTCAGAACGAAGACCATTGTTAACTTTTTGCTTCAAAAGCGCTTCAGCTTGTAAACGATTACCACCCGTAGATAGATAGTAACGCTCAAAGTCATCAATCCGCCATTTCACATATGAATCAACAATTAAATCTTTTTTCTCAGAAGTAACAAAACGATCAGGTGCATCATCTAACGTTTGTACACGTGCATCTAAGTGACGCACGGTATCAATAAAAGGCACTTTAAAATATAAACCTGGGGCAAATACTTTAGTGATTTCGGTACCGCTATCCTTTTGGACTTTACCAAATTGGATGACAATTGCACGAGTGCCTTCTTTTACAACAAACAATGAACCTGACGCTAAAACACCTAAGATAACAATGATAGCTATAATTATATTTTTCATCACTTATCTCCCAGTTCTTGAATTAGTGCCACGGATATTACTCGTTGGTCGTGAATTACCATTGGCATCAGGGGTAGCAGCATTTCTTAATCCGTCTAAAGCATTCTGCGTTGTATTCGTAGGCAACGACATATTCGAATTAGTATTTTGGCGATCCATTATTTTATCTAATGGTAAATACATCATGCTACCGCCGCCGTTTTGATTATCAACCATAATCTTACTGGTGTTACTGAATAACTCTTCCATCGTCTCTAGATAGATACGTTGACGAGTCACTTCAGGGGCAGCTTCGTACTGTGGAAGTAGTTCTTCAAAACGTGACACTTCACCTTGTGCTTCTAAGGTAACGCGTTGTTTATATGCTGTAGATTCTTCATTCATGCGGTTGACTTGACCACGCGCACGCGGTTCTATTTCACGCGCATAGGCTTCAGCTTCACGGATGAAACGAATTTCATCTTCTTGTGCCGAAATCGCATCATCAAATGCATCTTTTACTTCTTCTGGTGGACGTGCGTCCTTGAAGTTCATATCGATAATGGATACGCCCATATCGTATGGTCCGATGATATCCTGCAATTCTTCCCATACTCGCTGACGCGCAACTTCACGACCAGAGGTTAGGATATCATCCATCTGTGAATGACCTACAACATAACGGATTGCACTATCCAAAGCTTGCGATAAGCTTTGCTCAGGATTGACAACCGAGAAAATAAATTTCTTAGGATCAACAACACGATATTGCATTTCCATTTGTACGCGAACTACGTTTTCATCTTGAGTTAGCATAGAGCCAGCAGAAGATTGATCACGGATAGACTGCACGTCAATGGGTGTTACTTGGTCAATAAACGTTGGCTTCCATTGTAAACCGGGGTCGACAAGCTTGCTATACTCACCAAAACGTAAAACCACACCACGCTCAGCTTCACGGATAGTATAGAAACCACTGATCACCCATACAATTACCATAATACCGATAATCAAAGATAAGCCAATGCCTCCTAAATTAGAAGATGAACCACCGCTGCCATTGCCGCCACCAGATTTAGAAAATTTACCAAATAAGTTTTTGAATACATCATCTAAGTCAGGGGGACCTTGGTCGCGGCCGCCTTTGTTTTTCCACGGGTCGTTATTATTACCACCGGGCTCATTCCAAGCCATGTCTACACTCCGTTAAAATTATAAATTCATTATATATACGATATAAAAGCGTAAAAAGTCTTTTTTATCTGTTATTTTTATTCATCATTTGGCATATCGCACTGCGAAAATGCACCGTCATAGCGCTTATCAAGCTGATTCCACACGGTTAAAGGTAAGCGTATGGAGACGATCCAGTTGCCTTCTTTGTCGTAATGTTCCTGCGTAATACAATGATAGTCATACAATACCCCTCTTATTCTGCCGTCACTTGGCGGGATATTCAAGGTTTGAATTTTCATTGTTTGTACTAAACATTCAGTAAGGGCTTTTTGTAATAAATCAACCCCTAACCCTTCCTGTGCAGAGATCCATACACGCAGTGGGCGTCCTTCTTCATCATAGTCGATTCGGGGTGTGACACCTTCAAGACGATCTATTTTGTTACAAATAATTAATTGAGGTATTTCATCGGCATCGATCTCAGTTAAAACATCATTAACCTGAGCCATATTCTCGCTGTATTGATCATCGGCATAATCAACCACGTGCACTAATAAATCAGCCTCTTGCGTTTCCTGTAAGGTTGCTTTAAATGCAGCAATAAGGTCATGAGGTAAATGTCGGATAAACCCGACTGTATCAGCTAAAATAGCAGTACCTACGTCTGCCAACTCGATTTTACGTAATGTTGGATCGAGTGTCGCAAACAGTTGATCCGCAGCATACACATTGGCATTAGTAATCGTATTAAATAACGTTGATTTACCGGCATTGGTATAACCCACTAGCGAAATAGTGGGAATTTCATTGCGCTTGCGTGAACGGCGGCCTTGCTCTCGTTGCTTTTGTACTTTTTCTAGACGCTTTAATATCGTCTTGATCCGCGCTCGTAACAAACGACGATCACTTTCTAGTTGGGTTTCACCTGGTCCACGTAAACCTATCCCGCCTTTTTGGCGCTCTAAGTGAGTCCAACCACGAATTAATCGTGTTGAAATATGCCGTAACTGGGCTAACTCAACTTGCAATTTACCTTCATGGGTACGCGCACGCTGGGCAAAAATATCTAAAATAAGTCCTGTTCTATCGATGACTCGACATTGGCACAGTGCTTCCAGGTTACGCTCTTGAGATGGAGATAGTGCATGGTTAAAAATAACCACATTGGCTTCGAAGGCTTGCACGGCGGCAGCAATTTCTTCTGCTTTACCTGATCCTACAAAATATTTAGGGTGCGGGGAAGTACGAGAACCAGTGATGACCTCAGCTGCTGTTACTCCAGCAGACGAGACCAACATCTGTAATTCGTGTATATCTTCTTTGGTTGAGTCGTCAGCGAAGTCGACATGAACTAGGATTGCCAGTTCACCAGCTGCGTAACGGTCAAACAAGTGAAACTATCTTATAATGAGTCACTTAAATGGATTTACTCGCTTTGCGCTTCATCGCCTTGAGTCGGCATCTGAATCGCTTTTGATGGAACAACAGTTGATATTGCGTGTTTATATACCATTTGGCTAACCGTATTTTTCAGTAAGATAACGAACTGATCAAATGATTCGACCTGGCCTTGCAATTTAATTCCATTTACCAAATAAATAGAAACGGGAATGCGCTCTTTACGCAGAGCATTCAAAAATGGGTCTTGCAGTGATTGCCCTTTAGCCATTTGTTTTTCCTTTATTTTCTTATAATTTTCTAGTGTTTATAGCCGTTTTAGAATACACAAATAAGTGCATACTGTATAGAGTTATCAGTGATTATTTATTAACCAACTTTAGTATCAGATTAACATTATCCGCTGCAAACGTATCTAACCAAACGACGTCATCCCAGCCGCGAAGCCATGTTATCTGGCGCTTTGCTAATTGTCTGGTTGCGATAATACCGCGTTCAACCATTTCGGCATGACTAAGCTGACCAGATAAATATTGCCACATTTGCCGGTATCCTACACAGCGGATTGCGGGTAAATCCTCAAATAAATCACCACGTTCTATTAATTGTTTGACCTCGCCGGCGAAATCTTGTTCTAACATCTGTGTAAAACGCAACGCGATCCTTTCGTGCAATACGCTTCTTTCTTGTGGAGCAATCGCAAATTGAGCAACACAATACGGGATCGGGCCACTAGATTCTTGCTGTAACACGGACAAGGGTCTGCCGCTAAGCTGGTAAACTTCTAAGGCACGCGTAATTCGTTGTGGATCATTAGGATGAATGCGCGCTGCACAAACCGGATCGATAACGGTTAATTGTGCGTGCATGTGGGGCCAGCCTTTTTCTGTCCCTTGTTCTTCAATCTCTGCACGAACACACGCATTACTTGCTGGCAACGTTGATAACCCTTTTACCAACGCATTGTAATACATCATTGTTCCGCCCACTAACACCGGCAACTTATTACGCGACAAAATATCTGCAATCAAACGCTCTGCATCGTTACGAAACTGCGATACCGAATACGTCATACCAGGGTCAATAATATCTATCAAATGATGGGGAACTTGTGCCAATTCTTGGGCCGTAGGTTTCGCCGTGCCAATATCCATAGATTGGTAAATAAGGGCAGAATCAACACTGATTATTTCACAATCGACATGCTTAGCGAGATCAAGCGCTAATGATGTTTTTCCCGAAGCCGTAGGCCCCATAATAAACACAACTTGCGCTAAGTGGTCTTCACTTGCCACTTGATACATTTAGCTTTCCTTGGTGCACAGCTGTACCTGTGCTGGTTGAATATGTTGGGCAATGATATGGTACTGCTGCGAACTGGTTAACCCAATAAACCAATGCAATGCTAAAGCCCGAATAGAAGGGTATTGTGAATCAATAGCAAACAAACTTAACGCTAGTTGCTCATACACATCATCCGTGTGCAACGGAGCAGCTTCTAGTATATCCACAAATAAACGACTCCACGGCAGCGAGCGTAATAAACTCGGTACCTTTTTTAGTAACCATTTTTGCGCATGATTACCAGCAACATGATGTTCTACTAATAATTGTGATTGTGTAAATTGAGCTAGTAACTCTGAACTAGCATCGATGTCCACTTTTACTGCGCTAGCAATTGGCAGTAGTAATGGCTGCTGCGTTTCTGATGCACTCATTTGCTGCTGTAAATATTTAGCGACGATGCATTGTGAATCACACAACAGTAACTTATCAGTTTGAACTAACACATCATATTGGTTTAGAGACTGCGTAAGCACTAATACTTGAGTTTGCATGCTACTAGGTTGTTCTGCTACGTGATTTGCGCCACATTGAACACTCAACGGTTGCATTAAGGTTCCGTAATTTGCTACCGCTTGCTTTGCTAGACCGGCACTCTGCACTCGAGGTTGTTGATACGTTGTTGTCTCTGTATGACGTGATAATGGCTGAATGTAATCATGCTCAACAGTAAGTTCATCATAGTTAACCACCGGATTATCGGTAAATGAACGATTCAGTGCGTCGACCAAAGATTGATATAAAAAATCATGTACCACGCGACTATTTACAAATCGGACTTCGTGTTTGGCAGGATGCACATTGACATCAACATCGGTATATGGGACTTCAATAAATAGTACATACCCAGGATAATACTGACTATCGATTAATCCTTCATAGGCTTGTCTGACGGCATGGTTGATTAATTTATCGCGCATCATGCGGCCATTCACAAAGGTATATTGGGCGTCATTTTGGGTGCGATGCACCATAGGCTTAGTCAACCATGAGGTTACTTTAATCCCTTGATAATCCCGCTCTACCGCGACACAATCACTAATAAATCCTTTGCCACATATTGCATCAATACGTTTTTCAATAGACTGTATAGGTAACTGACGAATGGTTTTGCCGTTATGCGTAAGTTTGAATGCGACTTCATGATGCGACAACGCCATGCGTTTGATCAGCTCATCAATGTGCGTAAATTCAGTCTTATGCGTTTTTAAAAATTTACGCCTGGCCGGTGTATTAAAAAATAAATCGACCACATCGACGGTGCTTCCGTCAGGATGAGCTGCAGGGTTCATAATCACATCCATATCACGGCCTTCACAATGTACCTGCCATGCTTCAGATTGAGTTGCTGGCTTAGAAGTCAAGGTTAAGCGTGCGACAGAGCTAATACTTGCAAGTGCTTCACCACGAAATCCGAGACTCGCAATTTGTGCCAGATCCTCAATCGATGTGATTTTACTGGTCGCATGCCTTGATAAGGCTAACGCTAATTCGTCTTGGACAATCCCACACCCATTATCGGTGATGGTGATCCGTTTTTGCCCGCCTTGTTCGATGTTAATGTCGATTTTAGTGGCGCCAGCATCAATGCTGTTTTCAACCAGTTCTTTGACTATAGATGCAGGGCGCTCAACCACCTCACCCGCGGCAATCTGGTTAGCGAGTTGCGCTGATAATATTTGAATACTCAACGCCGTTAACCCCGAGGAATGACAAGTTTTTGATTCACCGTCAATGAATTTTCAGTTAAATTATTAACTCGTTTAATATGTTCAATACTCGTGTCATAGCGTCGCGCTATTTTAAACAATGACTCGCCAGATTTGACGACATGCTGAATATCGGTTTTTTGTTCAAGACGAGACCATAACGTGCCATTGGGTGGATAAATTTTAAAATATTTTTCTAACCCAATAAAAATTGCATCAGCCAGTCGTTGACGATATTTGGACCAGTTTAAATTCTTTTCTTCCATCGGATTCGAAATAAACCCGACTTCGACTAAAATGGATGGAATATCTTGGGCAGTTAAAACCGCTAGTGATGCATATTGGCGGTCTTTTTTATGCATTTGTGTGACTTTCTTTAATTCTTTGATAATGTAATCACTGGCCTCATAACTACTTTTTCGTGCGCCTTCTTTAGTCATATCCAATATAGTTCGCACAAACCCTAAATCATCGTCGCTCTGAGCAATGACCGTACTCGCGCCACTTAGTAGTTCTGATTGGCGCGATTTATTTTCTAACAGACGAGCAAACTCGGTATTTGAGCGACGTTCATTAATTGTCCACACCGAAGCACCGCGAGGTTGTGGAGTATGAAATGCGTCGGCATGAATCGAGATTAATAAATCGGCTTTTTTCTCACGCGCCATTAAGGGTCGTTGTGATGGTGAAATATAATAATCACCTTCACGAGTTAACACTGCTCGCATCCCTTTTTCAGCATTAATACGTTTTTGTAATTTTTTAGCTATCGCCAAAGTGATGTGCTTTTCGTATGTCCCTTTAGGCCCAATTGAACCGGGGTCACGTCCTCCATGTCCTGCATCAAGCGCGATAATAATATCGTCATCACGTTGTGATTGACGTCCCGTAATCATAGTTAAAGACTGTGGTTGCGGATCGTCAAATTTAAGAAGTAAATAAGGTCCATCTTTGTGCGTGACAGTGGTCACCTCATAATCCAATAGCTCGGCCACTTCAAACACAAATCGCGTGTCATTACTTGTTTTAGGTTTGGAGTTACGCACACGTTGAATTAAGTCATCTGCAGATTTAGCTTGGTAATCCGCGGTTCCTTTGGCATCCCTAATATCAACGACCACTCGATTAGGATTTTTTAAGGTGAAGTGGCTCACTTTGGCTGCTTTAGTCAGTTTAATCATAGCTTGAGCGCCAGAATCAGGATTAGATATCTGCACCCGTTGAATAGTGGTCTCAGCATAAGTATCAAAGCTAAACAGCGCTCCATTGAGCAGCAAGAGACTCAGTAATAATGGTTTCATAAACGCTTGAATCTTGAACATTTACGCTTGCACCTTTTTCAGGATGTGTTGACCAATATGACTCAGTGCCAAACATTCCATGACTCTTTGTTCATACTGCGACCCAAGCTGTGCAGGGTTAGTGTCATTTACATCATGTGCTAGCAAACCAAGATTGATATGTACATCTGCAGGCGGTAGGCACCCCTCACCTTTGTTTGGCCATTCAATTAAGCATAGGTTATTTCCGACAAAATAGTCGCGTATTCCCATAAATTCTAATTCTTGCGCATCGCCTAGTCGGTATAAATCAAAATGATATATTTGCCGTGACCCTATTTCGTAAGGTTCTACCAGAGTATAGGTTGGGCTTTTAACAGAGCCAACATGCCCCATAGCTTGCAATAAATAGCGACTAAATGTCGTTTTCCCTGCGCCTAAATCCCCTTCTAAATAAATACATATCCCTTGATCTTGCAATGACGCATCCACTAATGCCGTGGCAATTCGCTGTGCTAGTTGCGCGGTGGCAACTTCATTTTCAAGCTTAAATTCAATATGCATTTTGAAGGAGTCTTTTCCATTTATTGATTAATTAAACGCCTCAGCTGAGGAAACAAGTCACTTGCCAACATACCACGTTCACCATATTCTGCAGCTATTATATCAGCGGCGTGACCATGGATACAAACTGAGTACTTTGCAGCATCAGTTTTGTTTATTCTTTGAGCAAACATCGCACCAACGATCCCACTTAACACGTCACCCATGCCTGCAGTTGCCATACCCGGATTACCATGTTCACACACCCAAGTTTGAGTGCCATCATCGATAATAGTTCCGGCCCCTTTTAAAATGCAAGTCGCATTATATTTTTGGGCTAATAAACGTGCCGACACAAAGCGATTTGATTCGACTTCTTCAATGGTTGATTCTAACAAACGACCGGCTTCACCACTATGCGGCGTGATCACGCATTGATCAGAGGTAAACGCCGTTGCGTGTTTGGGTAATAAATTCAGTGCATCCGCATCAATCACAATCGGTACATCATGTTTATGACAATACTGAATAACCATAGAAAAGGTTTTTAACGCCCATTCATCTTGCCCTAACCCAGGGCCAATAACAACACAATTAGCCCACTCTAGTGCGGCTTGCAAACCGTCACAAATTACCATTAGTTCTGGGCGACCTGCACAAATTTGAATACGTGAGTCGGTGTGTGCATACACTTTAACTAGACCGGTACCTGAGCGCAAAGCAGCTTCACCGGCTAAGCGAATCGCACCCGACATGCCGGCATTTCCTCCTACACATAACAATCGACCAAAACGCCCTTTATGGCTGTTTACCTGACGTGGCGCCAAACCAGTAAACCGATTTAATTGCAGTAATTGGGTATTAGTTGGGCATAATTCAGAAAATGCCAACCCGATTTCAAGATCTTCAAAGACCAACTTACCCGACGCTTGTTTCCCTGTTGCCGTCACTAAGCCTTGTTTGATTCCAACAAATGTCACTGTCATATCAGCCTGGATACACCGCCCTAGACTCACGCCCGTATCAGCATTAATACCCGAGGGCACATCAACACTTAACACCGGGAGATCCGCATTATTTACCGCATCAATAATCGCGGCAAACTCTGGACCTAATGACCCTTTGAGACCAGTGCCTAACAACGCATCAATCACAATATCATTGCGCTTTAATTGATTGGCAGTAAATTCTTCAACTTCGCCACCGGCTGCAATAAATGCCACTTGAGCTTGATGTGCATCACCGGTTAGCACACGCTCCGGATCTACGGCACATAATGTAACGTGTTTACCCGCTTGTAATGCTAATAAACCGCATATATACCCATCTCCAGCATTGTTACCATTGCCAGCTAAAATTAAAAAATGCTCCGCGCTGGGTGCTAAGGTCAGTGCATGCCCATATAATGCTTTGCCTGCTCGTTGCATTAAGCCATAAAGAGAACAAAAACTTTGTTCCGCTGCTTTTGCTTCGTGATTGCGAACTTGATCCGCGCGAAATAGTTTTTGTGATAAACTAGGTAATGTTTTTTCAACTTCAATGTGCATGCAAATGTCCCAAATTAATTCGATTGATTTAGATAATCTAGCTCAAAATATCAAGGTTTGGGCAAAAGCGCTAGGGTTTCAACACGTAGGTATCTGCGATGTTGATCTATCGCAACATAGTGATCACCTTAAAGCCTGGCTCGATAAGCAATACTATGGAGATATGCTGTATTTTCCTGAAAGAGGCATGCTACGTAGTGATCCGGCACAATTAGTCCCTGGAACCGTGCGCATCATTAGTGTCTCTATGGATTATCTTCCACCAGATGCATCTTTTGCACAGCACTTATCAGATCCGACTAAAGGCTATGTTAGCCGGTATGCATTAGGCCGTGATTATCATAAATTAGTACGCAAACGACTAAAACAGCTTGGCGACCAAATCCACACTTATTGTGCAGACACGCAATTTCGTCCGTTTGTTGATTCTGCTCCCATTTTAGAACATGCCGTGGCTGAAAAAGCTGGGATTGGTTTCACCGGTAAACATTCATTGACGATTAACCCGCAAACGGGTTCTTGGTCATTTTTAGGTGAACTGTTTATTAACTTACCCTTACCGATTGACTCGCCTATTGCTGATAACTGCGGCACTTGTACAGCATGTAAGAGTATCTGTCCGACAGGGGCTATTGTGTCTGATTATGTAGTAGATGCACGCAAATGTATTTCCTATCTGACGATTGAGCATCAAGGGGCAATCCCAGAACAATATCGCGCACCAATGGGTAATCGAATCTATGGTTGTGATGATTGTCAGTTAGTGTGCCCTTATAATCGAGCAGCCCCATTAACCCAAGAATCTGATTTTTTTGCCCGTGAACCCTTGCATGGCAATAGTTTGTTAAACTTATTTAGTTGGGATGAACAAATGTTTTTACGCCAAACTGAAGGGTCAGCTATCCGTCGTATTGGGTATGCAAAGTGGCAGCGAAATATTTCTGTCGCATTAGGTAATGCGCCAACAGACACAGTCATCAGTACCGTATTACACGATAAAAGTAAGCACTTACTTGCGATACAAGTAATGTTAAATAAACCTGAAACCTTAGAAAACCCAGAAAAAGCAAGTCAATTAGCGAACATTGCTCGTACCTATGGGTTCTCTGAGATCCCATCATTACCTGATATTACGATGCTTATTGAACATTTGAGTTGGGCATTAAAGACACACGGGCAATCCTCCCTCAGCAGACAACAAGCAAGACTAGTACGCTCGATACAAAAAGGGCTAGTGCGCGATGCCTAGCCCTCTATTTACTATTTATATCAGTGCTTAATTGCCGCACTGTTAATAAAAATTATTTGTGGTATTGCGCTGAGTATTTATGTACAGCTTCGACAAACACGCCTGCGTTTTCAGGTGGTACGTCTAAGTGAATACCATGACCTAAATTAAATACATGACCAGACCCTTCGCCAAATCCAGCTAAGATATGCTGAACTTCTTCTTCAATACGTGGTGCTGGTGCATACAGCACTGATGGGTCCATATTGCCTTGTAACGCCACACGATCACCTACACGCGCTTTGGCGTTAGCAATATCGATCGTCCAATCAAGGCCTATCGCGTCACAGCCTGTATCAGCGATTGCTTCTAACCACATACCGCCATTTTTAGTAAACAAAGTAACAGGCACTTTTCGACCGTCGTTTTCACGGATTAAGCCATCGACAATTTTATGCATATACTGTAACGAGAATAATTGATAATCACGTGGCGATAACACCCCACCCCACGTATCAAATATCATTACTGATTGCGCGCCAGCTAAGATTTGCGCGTTCAAGTAAGAAATTACAGAGTCAGCAACTTTATCTAATAACAAATGTAAAGTTTGTGGTTCTGCAAATGCCATTTTCTTGATTTTGGTAAAGGCTTTACTCGAACCGCCTTCAACCATATAGGTGGCTAATGTCCAAGGACTACCAGAAAAACCAATCAGCGGTACATCACCGTTTAAGCCTTTACGGATCGTCCGCACAGCATTCATGACATATTGCAATTCCCCTTCAGGATCAGGGTGTGGTAATTGCTTAACCTGTTCTGCGCAGGTAATTGGACGCTCAAAACGTGGCCCTTCGCCTTCTTCAAAGTATAACCCTAATCCCATAGCATCAGGGATCGTTAAAATATCAGAAAACAAAATAGCAGCATCTAAGTCAAAGCGACGTAACGGTTGTAAGGTTACTTCACAGGCTAACTCTGCGTTTTTGCATAACGACATAAAATCACCAGCGACGGCACGAGTAGCTTTATATTCAGGTAAATAACGTCCAGCTTGACGCATCATCCATACAGGAGTGACGTCAACAGGTTGTTTGGCTAATGCGCGCAAGTAGCGATCATTTTTTAATGGAGTACTCATGGTTATATCATCCTTTTCAATCAACGCGCAGTCTACCAAAAAGCAGCTCTACAGGCATTAGGAATTTTGTCTTAGTTTGGCGCACGTGTAATCAATGAGATCGCGAGAGATAGATACCGAACTTGGAATATTAGGTAGTTCGTCAGGTGAAAACCAATCTGCTGCGAGAATTTCTTTACCATCAACAGCAATCTCTCCGCCTGCATATTCAGCCGTAAACCCGACCATTAGTTGATGTGGAAACGGCCAGGCTTGTGAACCGAAGTATTGAATATTCTTTAACTTAACACCGACTTCTTCTTCCACTTCACGATGTACTGCTTGTTCTAATGATTCACCGCTTTCAACGAATCCAGCCAATGTAGAAAACATGGGCGGCGTGATATGGCGGTTGCCTTGTGCGAGTAAGATCTGCTGACCATTATGGATAGCAACAATAATGCACGGTGATACACGCGGGTAAGTACGATGATGACAGACATCACAATGCCGCGCCATTTCCCATTGGACTTGGCGTGTCGATGAACCACATTGGCCACAATATTGGTGTGTGCGCAAAAATTGAGCATATTGCCATGCACGGGCGATATGTTGAAAATCAAGATTGATACCGGTCATCATCACATCGCGAAGTGATACCAGCTGATGATTAGGATCGGTTAAGGTATCTTGCTGCAAATCCAACATCTTTACTATTTGCTGGGGATCTTCGTGCAATGTTACGGCGTCATTAACATACTCGGTGAGCGACAAATGCTGAATACAACTTGGTAAGGTATAAACGTCGTTTTGAGGATAAATACACAATAAATTTTGAGAGAAAATAATCCAATGAATCTGCGGCATAACGAAACATTACTCAATAATAAAAATATATTTTACACAATATCATAAACTAGCCTTTAACTACTTGTGCTTTTGCCGATATAATCCTTGTCATATGGATAAATTAATAGCAAAAGCAAAAGCGCATTGTGAAGACAATGGCGCGAGATTCACCCCCTTACGTGAGGAAGTGTATCGAATATTACTCAATAAAGCTGCGCCTATGGGCGCGTATGACTTATTGGATCTGTTGCGTCAATCAAATGATTCAGCGAAACCTGCAACTATCTATCGTTCGCTAGATTTTTTGCTGGATTTTGGGTTGATCCACAAACTCGAATCCACCAATACCTTTGTGGCGTGTCATCATTTTGGTTGCGCCCATCCAGTACAATTTTTAATTTGTGACGAATGTGGTGATGTTGCTGAAATCCAATCAACATCTATTCACAATGCATTATCAGCACAAGCTAAGCAAATGGGATTTGTTGTTAAACAACAAACTATTGAAGCTCACGGCTCATGTAAAGCATGTGCCCAACCCAGCGAGATTGGGAAGGAATAAATAATGAAAGTTGAGTTTGTGAATCCATTTATTAATGGTTTATTAAATACATTATCTATGATGGCTCAGACTGAATTACGTGCTGGTAAACCAAAATTAAAAGACGATGCCGTCGCACGTGGCGATGTTTCTGGTGTAATTGGGATGGTCGGTGCCCAAGTGCAAGGCTCCTTGTCGATTACATTTGAAGAAAATCTAGCCTTGCATGTAATGGAAAAAATGCTCGGGAAAAAAGTCACTGAACTCAACCACGAGGTAGCTGACATGGTGGGTGAAATTACCAATATGATCTGTGGCAGTGCCAAAGGCGAATTATCCGAAAAAGGATATGAGTTTAATATGGCGACACCTGCAGTCGTAACGGGAAAAAACCATACTATTAATCATCAAGTTGACGGTCCAAGAGTCATTTTGCCATTCGAGAGCGATTTTGGGCGAGCATTTATTGAGATTTGCTTCAACAAATAAGTAAATTACCATTCATTTTAATGGTATATCTAAAAACAGTTAAATATTTCATATATCTGTTCTATAATTCTATCAAATACTATTATCTTTTATTACACAGGACGTAATCATGACTTTTTCTTTTAAGAAAACGCTTGTTGCTGCGGCAACTCTTTCTGCTTTAGCCATCGCTAGCCCTTCTTTTGCTGATAACCACAGCGACCATGACAACACCAATTATAAAAAATGGGTGGGGGTGTTTGGTCAGTATTATCACCCCGATGGCGACAAACCCAATGAAATCGGTGGCGGCTTTTTGCAAGATGGTGCCGCAGTTGGTGGGGAATTCGGTATACGTTTTACGCCACGCTGGGCAATGCGTATTGAGGCTGCGAAAACTAATGTAGATGTTGAAAATAATGCCTTTGGTGTTGGCTCTGTCGACGGTCAGAAAATTGCTGCGGATGCTCTATATTTCCAGGACGATTTGCAAACTTATTTATTCACCGGCTTACAACATGCCGATGATGATTTTGATGATTACCTTGCTGTTGCAGCGGGTATCGGTAAACATTGGTCATTGAGCGAAAACACCCGTTTGATTACCGAAGCCACCGCTTACCATGCATTTTCAGATAGCTATAACGATTTCAGTTTAAAACTTGGCGTTGCATATGTATTTGGTGAAATCGCACCAAGCTACGCACCGGCTAAGCGCGAAAGTGATACGGATAGAGATGGCGTCGTAGATAGCTTAGACAACTGTCCCAACACGCTTGCAGGCACCTCGGTTGACGCTCGTGGTTGTAGCTTAGATGCAGACCGTGATGGTGTCGCTGATAGTATCGACCAATGCTTAAATAGCGCCTATGGTGAAAAAGTTGCAGCCAATGGTTGTGCCGTGAAAGACGCTGATAATGATGGCGTCGCTGATTCTATGGACTTATGTTTAAGTACTCCCAAAGGTGACAAGGTCAATACTTCAGGTTGCTCAGTAATGGTTGCAGAAGAAATTGAAGTCAAATTATCTGCTTTGTTTGCAAATAACTCTTCTGTTATCCAAAACCCTGCTGATGTGAAATTTGCAGAGTTTGCCGATTTCTTGAAACGCTACCCAAAAGCAACAGCGGTGGTTGAAGGTCATACATCGATTGTAGGGACTGCAGCCTATAATCAAATGTTATCGCAAAAACGCGCTGAAGCAGTCAAAGCCTTACTAATTTCTCGTTATGGTGCGCCAGCTGATCGCATAACAGCATTGGGCTTCGGTGAATCTCAACCGGTTAATCTCGGCAATACGGCTGCTGCACATCGTGAAAATAGACGTATTATTGGTGTTGTGAAAGTAATGCTCGAAAGTAAAACCAAATAAATAGCACATAAATAAAACCCCAAGGTTGTACTGCATCTTGGGGTTTTTTATTGTTTGTTATTATTGCTCATTACTGCGAGATATTGCGCATTTTGCTGAGAACCAAGTTGGATTAAATACTAGTAATCATCCGAACGCTCTGGACCGGTGTAATTATCAAAGCGTGAAAACTGCCCTTGGAACGCCAGTCGACTTGTTCCAATCGGACCATTACGTTGTTTACCAATAATGATTTCTGACACACCTTTGTCTTCAGAATTCTCGTTATACACTTCATCTCGATAAATGAACATGATCAAATCCGCATCTTGCTCAATGGAGCCTGATTCACGAAGATCAGAGTTAATAGGACGTTTGTCTGCTCGTTGCTCAAGGCTTCGGTTAAGTTGTGATAAGGCAATTACTGGAACTTCTAGCTCTTTGGCTAAGGCTTTAAGAGAGCGCGAAATCTCAGCGATTTCTAGCGTTCGGTTATCACTCAACGAAGGCACTCGCATCAGCTGCAAGTAATCGATCATAATCATGCTGATGCCGCCTTTATCTCGTGCTAACTTACGTGCACGTGATCTGACATCCATAGGTGTTAGACCGGAAGAGTCATCGATAAATAGATTATCTTTATCTTTGAGCATTGCCATCGTATTGGAGATCCGAGCCCAATCATCATCATCCAACTGAGCGGTACGAATTTTGGTTTGATCAACTCGACTCAATGACGCGAGCATCCGCATCATAAGTTGCTCAGAGGGCATCTCTAAACTGAACACTAATACCGGTTTATCTTCGAGCATCATTGCATTTTCGGCGAGGTTCATCGCAAATGTCGTTTTTCCCATCGACGGCCTAGCCGCCACGATAATCAAGTCACTCGGCTGCATGCCTGATGTCTTTTTATCTAAATCAACAAATCCGGTAGATACACCGGTCACCGCTTTATTGTTTTTAACCAATTGCTCAAGACGATCGATCGTTTTACCTAGCACTGATTCGACGTTACGCGGACCTTCATTTTCACCTGTACGTTTTTCTGCAATTTCGAAAACCCGACTTTCCGCCATATCCAATACATCAGCACTGTCACGACCTTCAGGGTTATAGCCGATCTCGGCAATTTCGTGAGCGACACCAATCAATTCACGGACAATGGCACGCTCTTTGATAATTTTTGCATAAGACACCACATTGGCAGCACTCGGGGTATTTTTGGCAAGTTCAGCGAGATACGCAAAGCCACCCGCCTCATCAAGCTTGTCATGTTGCTCTAAATGTTCAGACGTGGTAATTACATCAACCGGTTGGTTGTTGGCAAGGAGCTTTAAAATTGATTGATAAATGACCTGATGCGACCGATTATAAAAATCAGATTCAATGACAATCTCGGCCACTTTATCCCAGCTATCAGGTGCTATCAGCATAGAGCCAATAACGGATTGCTCAGCTTCAATCGAATGTGGCGGGATCTTTAGCTTTTCAACAGATTCATCACTGTACTTGTCTTTGTACTTGTTGTTCTTTCGACTCTTATCCGATTGCATTGCCACGACCAAAACTAAAAAGGGGGATTGATTATACTTGATTACACTGTATCCTCAATCAAAAATGCAGGCAAAAAAAAACACCGCCAAGGCGATGTTTTTATACAACTAACTAATTATTGTTGTGATTACTCAGCAACAATAACCACTTTAACTGTTGTAGTCACTTCAGCGTGTAATTGTACGTCAATGTCGTACTCGCCAAGGTCACGTAAAGTACCAGTAGGTAATTTAACTTCTGCTTTGGTCACTTTAACACCAGCTGCAGAAACTGCATCAGCGATATCACGTGTACCGATAGAACCAAATAATTTACCTTCGTCACCAGCTGGTGCCGCGATAGATACTGGCTCTAAAGCTGTTAATTGATCAGCACGTGCTTGCGCCACGGCTAAAACTTCAGCAATTTTCGCTTCAAGTTCAGCACGACGTGCTTCAAACTTTTCTACGTTTAATTTAGTTGCAGGTACTGCTTTTCCTTGTGGGAATAAGAAGTTACGTGCATAACCAGATTTAACTGAAACTTGATCACCTAGACCACCTAAGTTAGCGACTTTATCTAATAAAATAATATTCATTATGATTCCTCAGCTTACTTATGTGAGTCAGTGTAAGGTAACAATGCTAGGAAACGCGCACGTTTTATAGCAGTTGATAACTGACGCTGATATTTAGCACTAGTACCTGTGATACGGCTTGGTACGATTTTGCCACTTTCAGTGACATAATTACGTAATGTTGCAGTATCTTTATAATCAATCTCTACTACGCCTTCAGCTGAGAAGCGGCAGAATTTACGACGTCTAAAAAATCGAGCCATGTTCCGTCTCCTTATGCTTGGTCGTCAGAAACTTCAGCAGCGTTAGCTGGTGCAGCATCTTCACGTTTTGGTTGGCGTTCTTCACGACGTTCTTCTTTCTTCATTGGAGAAGGCTCAGTTACCGCATCTTTGGTGCGCATAACTAAGTTACGAAGAATTACATCGTTGAAACGGAAAGCGTTCTCTAATTCTTCAACTGCTGCAGGTGTTGCTTCAGCATTGATAAGAACATAGTGAGCTTTATGTAGTTTTTCGATTGGGTATGCCAACTGACGACGACCCCAGTCTTCAAGACGAGTGATTGAACCACCATCTTGAGTAAGAATTCCAGAATATCTTTCGATCATTCCTGGAACTTGTTCACTCTGATCAGGGTGAACCATGAATACGATTTCGTAATGACGCATCGTTAATTCCTTACGGTTGTAGCCTCGACAGTACAGCCAACTGTATGGAGACAAGGAATGAGTAATATGGCTGTAAGGGTCGCGTATATTACAGCATAATTATACTATTGCAATGTTTATTGTTTCTAGGGATAACTAAAACTCACCATCAATATTGACACGATGTTCTGGAGCAATATGTAACAGTATTGGAGAATTTGAAGAAGGTACAACAGATGTAGCAGGGCTAATTAATAATAGGGATCTGACCCTAATTAAATAATAAAAACATCCATGTACTTAACGTCAATGTTATGGCATCCATTGTCACCACTTCAAACAGAATCCGTCTACTTAGATTTCCCTGTGGTTTGCAACATCCATGTTACTTGACATCCACTGTTGATACTGTGTGTTAGAGTAATTATAAATTAATTCGCATCAATCCAAATCACAAATCTACTATAACCATTTTCGCATAAAGATACTTTCACAAAACCGACAATCTATTGCTCATATTCGCCACAACCTCCAATAAACCTTGATTTATCCTCAGAAAAACCGATGATGGGTTTGCCTGTTGTAAATTAAGTGAAAAGGTTTTTCAGTGCGTTATTGGCAAGTTGCTCTATTAAGTTTGTTTTTTATATTGACCGATGTGTTAGCGCATAGTCGGGATTCTTTGCATATCAACAATTATGGAATTGCTGATGGGTTACCTGATTCAACTATTAATGCTATTGCACAAGATAGTTTAGGTTTTATGTGGTTTGGCACTGATGACGGATTAGTGCGCTATGATGGGGTCAAATTCAAAAAATATAATGCCGCTAATGGATTAAATAATCGAACCAATAAAGTTACCCAGATCTTTGTCGATGCTAAAGACAACCTATGGGTGACATTTGATTGTAGTATTCATGTGTTATTTGCTGACGAGCAATCCTTTACGTATGTTCATGGGTTTGCCGATATTAATGCAATCAACAAGTCCGTCAATGCTATTGCGCAGTTATCCCCTAATATTGTAACAGTCCTAACTTCGCAAGGCGCTTTCTTATTTAACACTAATTTCAACTATAACGACCCACAATTTATTACATCGCCGACGCCATTAATTGATTTAGTCCAAATTAATGATACACAATATTTTATTGGCAATAATGAGGTTTATACGCTGCCAGCGAATAGCAATACTTTCGTTACTATTGATGCTGCTGGGTTACCTGATGAAGTCAACATCACTTCTGCATTGTCATTCAATAATTTACTATACATTGGCACACAAACGCATGGCTTATTTATCTTGGATCAATATTTCAATTTGATCCGTGAGTTTAATCTTTCACCTGCATCACAAAACATCATTAGTCATGAGCATGTAAGTAGCTTAACGATAGATAACTCACAACGCCTATGGGTCGGGTTAAAAAGTCACGGCTTAGTCTTGTTACAAGCCAATACGTTAGATAAAACTTTTCGCTTTGACCCAAGTGATCCCCACTCAATCACGACTAATTTCATCAACGCACTCTACACAAGTGACAATGGCGATGTTTGGATCGGCACTGACCGCGGTGGCATAAATCATTTTCGCGCCAGCAGTGAGAAGCTTTACCACCTCAAGCATTCGGTATTACAAGATTCACCACTTAGTGGTAACGATGTCACCGCGATTGCAGTGGATAAATATCAACGCGGTTGGATGGCTTCTAATAGTGATGGTATCTCGGTATATAACCCAGATACATACGTAAATATTGTGATTAATCAACAATTAGCTGGATTAAAAGTTGCCAAATTACATATTGAAAACCAATATGCGTGGGCGTTGGATGAAGTCGGGATCACCAAAATAGATGTCGACACATTAAAAGTTGTTAGCACCTATACACCTGTCAACTCAGACTTGCCAGCCGGTAATCTTATGGACTGGTTACCCATTAATAATGAGCAAGTATTATTGAGCCACCAAGGCAACGGCATATCAATCTTTACTTTGTCAGATCTTAGCTTTACACATTATACGGTACAAAACAGTCAACTACCTACCAATCAGTTTGGGCAGATGATTAATATCAATGGACAAATCTGGATTTCATCAAATTTGGGAGTGCATTTATTTGATCCTGAACAACACACATTTAGTCACTTTTTATTCACACCAGAACAAAACATTAATCTGATTAATCACATTACGAGCAATAGTGATAAGCATATTGTGTTATCAAGTAATAATGGTGTGCATGTATTCGATCCTCTAACTAAAAAATTTGTACCCAGAAATTTTCCCGACGAATTGGCGTCTATGAATATCCAAGCTACATTAGTCACTGAAGAAGGCGTGCACTGGTCTACGCTAAAAAATGGATTAATCGAATATCAAAACAATTCGCGCCGCTTTTCTTGGTATACAGAAGCTGATGGGTTGCAAGGTTCGGAGTTTAATCCCGGCGTCGCGTACAAAAACATTCGAGGCATGTATGTTTTTTCTGGGCTCAATGGGATCACTGTGTTGAATCCTAATGCACTCGTCAAACCGGACATTAAACTACAAATATCAGAAATGAAAGTATTGTATCAAGATGGCTCTGAGGCGTTTTATTCCAATATTCACCATGATTCAATGATATTTGATAAAGCAATTGATGTTATCCAAATTGATTTAGGAGACGTAAATTTTAGTACGCATAATTCCCCACAATTTGAATACTTCACCCAAACAGGCATGACTAAATTTGATGATTTCAAGTTAGTGTTTTCACCTAAAGCCGGTAGCTCGACCATCAATATTGTCAATCCGTTATCCACGTTCGATAATTTTATCGCGCCTCCTGTTAAACTGAATATCGAGCACCCTATCCCTTGGCATAGCACGCCATTTGGTATTATTGCAATTGTTATTGCAATAATCGCTGCTGTCTATGGATCGGTTGCATTCCGCATTCGGCAGGTAAAAAGAACGGCTAAAAAGTTAGCGCAGTTAGTCAAAAAGCGAACCGATGATCTGCGCCGACAAACTGAGATTTCGCGCTTACAAGCTGAAAAATTAGCACTTACTGTAGCTGAGAAAGATTCTATATTCGAAACAATATCTCATGAATTGCGCACCCCATTGACCTTGATCCAAGGACCGGTGCAACAGTTACGTAATTACAAAATGGAACCTGAAGCACAAACCATGCTTAATATATTGGTACGGAATGCGGATAGGCTAAATACGTTAGTCAAAAAAGTATTTGAGCTATCAATATCCGACAAATTACCAACATCTACCGCTAACGCAGCAATTACTGATTTATCGTTAGTTATTCGCCAACTGGCTAATATCTTTACCCCTTATACAGAACAACGTGAACTCACTTTTAGACTTCCTGAATTTGCCCCTTTAAAGGTCACCATTCCGTTATATAACTTAGAAACCATTCTCTCTAATTTGTTATCTAATGCTGTTAAATATACACAACAAGGCGGTGAAATCAGTATTGAAGTCGAAGCTGATGCACACTTTGTTAGCGTCCATATCACTGATACTGGCGTGGGGATCGCTGAACACGAAATTCCATTAATTTTTAATCGTTTTTACCGCTCACAATCGGAGCATGTCGATATTGAAGATGGTACAGGGTTAGGATTGGCAATTGTTGAGCAATTAGTAGATAAAGCTGATGGCCTAATTAAAGTCTCGTCGGAGGTTGATATTGGTTCGCGCTTCAGTGTGATTTTTCCCAATACCCTTAAGCAAACTTATCAGCCAAGTAATGTGGATGTAGATAAGCCATGTATATTGTGCATTGACGATAATGAAGACATTTTAACGTATCTCGAAAACCTGTTTAAACATGATTACCAAGTCCACACTGCCAATTCATCGATAGCAGGATTAACCATTGCCAAAGATCTTTTACCTGATCTTATTATCAGTGACATCATGATGCCGGAAATGGATGGTATTGAAGTGTTAAATGCACTCAAGAGCGATCATATTACCAATCATATTCCCGTCATTCTATTGACCGCAAAAAGCTCGCAGGCATCTCGAATGGAAGGATTAGCATCTGCGGCGAGTGACTATATTAATAAACCATTTGAAGAAGAGGAACTGCGTTTGAAAACTCGTAATATCATCGCGGAACAAGAATCAATTCGACGACGCTATATCGAATCTGTATCTACTGTCGAGCCTGAGCATAAATTTGAAGATCAAATGAGTTCCTCTAAGTTTATCCATCAGTTAAATAACATTTTATTAGTGCACTACAATAAGCCTGATTTCACCGTTCAAGATTTAGCTAACCTGAGTGGAATGAGTGACCGTCAATTACTGCGTCGCTTAAAAAATGAAACGGGCATTGGTGCCAGTGAATTTATCCGAAACTTTCGTCTTAACATCGCAGCTGACTTATTAAAGGCTGGCAAACCGGCGTCATTTGCAGCGTACGAAGCGGGATTCACTTCCCCTAGTTATTTTAGCACTAGCTTCAAAAAGCTATTTAAAATCACGCCTAAGCAGTTTTCCAAAAAACAAAAACTAGAATCTATCATCGCACAAAACACCTAAGTGTAAGCAACCCAGGTAAATGTAAAAAAAGTCCATCAAAGGGTGGGCTAAACAGCAAGAACGCGTTCAATTTAGTAGTGCAGTTACTTTCACTTACCTTAGTATATTTTGCTTCAATCATTTCCATAATTTATTTACAAGTTGTTCATAACCTGTTCAAACCTTTAATTACAAGGGTTTGTGATCGTTTTCCTCCCCCTAAATGTATAATACATTTGTCTTAATAAGGAATTGATATGTTCGGTTTATTCTCACGTGATCCATCCAAGAAAATGCGCACAAAATACGATAAATTGTTAGAGGATGCCATGCATGCTCAACGCCGTGGTGACATTAAGTCATATTCAATGTTAACCGCTGAAGCCGAGGCTTTATGGGAGCAAATAGAAAAGTTGCAACAAGAAAACGGCTAAAGTAAATAAAATGTGATGAGTTTGTAAAGCGTGTTAAGCAGAGTTGTACACACCGTTACAAAGTGCTTATTAATACAGCACTAACGGTAAGATTGTCATTTTTTTGGAAAAAGTCTTTTTCCTTTATTCGATTTATCTTTATTTGCAGTCACTCTAATGTGCAATCTGTTTTTTTATCAAACAAGAACAGGAACACACATATTATGAAATTCATTACAAAATTAGCAGCATCTGCTGTTTTACTTGGACTTGCTAGCCAAGCCAATGCAGCAGTGACATTAGTTAAAACAGACGACACTACCGTTACTTTAGGTGGTTACGTAAAAGCTGATCTACGCCATGTATCTGGTGATTTAGCTTACCGTGATTTTTGGATTGGCAACGCCCCTAGCGCAGTTGATACAGCACAAACTAAACTTAATGTTAAAGAGTCACGTTTACAGTTTAAAGTTCAACACGATGACGTCACTGGTGTAATCGAATTAGATTTCTACGGTACTGGTGGTAATGAGATTATCTCTAACTCAACTAGTCCACGTATCCGTCATGCGTTTATCAAATACCAAGAATGGACCATTGGTCAAACATGGTCAACGTTTATGCCGTTACACGCATTAGCAGAAACGCTTGATTTTGGTGGTCCACATGTCGGTGAAGTATTCATCCGTCAAAGCCAAATTCGTTATTCTAAAGGTGGTTGGTCATTTGCAGTTGAAAACCCAGAAACCTTCGGCAGCTCTGATGAAACTCAAGAATCTATTCCAGATTTCATTGGCCGTTATGATCATAAAGGTTCTTGGGGTCAAATCTCTGTCGCCGGTTTATTACGTCAAGTAGATCAAAACGGTATTGATGAAACGTCAGCAGCAGCAAACATCGCTGGTAAATTTTTACTAAGCGGCAAAAACGATATCCGCGTTCAACTTAACGTGGGTGAGTTTGGTCGTTATGCTGGTACTACTGTCGTTCCAGGTATCGCTACTAACCCTGACACCAATGAAGTAGAAGTAGAAAGTGGTATCGCTTATACCGTTTCTTATCGTCACTTCTGGAACGATGATACGCGTTCTACTGTGTTTTACGGTAACGGTCAATCAGATTTATCTGACCACGATCGCTCACATTGGGGTGTTAACTTGATGACTAGCATTACACCTAAATTAACTTATGGTGTTGAGCTTGGTGAGTATAGTGTTGAAGACGCTGGCATTAACTTAAGCTCTGCATACTTCCAATTATCTGCTCAGTTTGCTTTCTAAGCTAAAACTCTCGAACAGATAATATTAAGCAAAAACTGGAGCCCCAACCTGCTCCAGTTTTTTTATGTCTGTTTAAACCGTTCTTGTTTTTCTAAATACGCTGCGCGTAAATGCTCGATGAGTAATTTCAACTTAGTATCAGGGGTGCGCATTTTGGGGTATACTGCGTAGATACCTACTTTTTTAGCCGTAAAATCCGGCAGTAATGCACGTAATTTACCCGATTGTAAATCGTCATAGACCAACGCTCTGGGTAAGTACGCCACACCTAAACCACCTAATACCGCTTGATATAACGCATTCAGATCATTGGCAATAAAATTACCTTGTACCGTCTCCGAATATTCACCTGCCGGCGAAAAAAACTGCCACTGATTGGGATGCGCGCCATCGTATTTGTAAGTTAAGCAATTATGAAATTTGAGTTCATTACTGCTTTCCGGTACACCTTGTTGTTTTAGATATTGTGGTGTTGCGACAATCACCCAATGCGAATCGACTAAGCGTCGAGAAAGCAGGCTCGAATCTTCTAAATAACCGGTGCGGATTGCAAGATCATAGCCTTCTTCAATCAAATTGACAAAACGATCATCAATCATCATTTCCACCGTGACTTCTTTGTACTGACGACAAAATTCGGTTACAGCTGCAGTCAAAGTTAATCGCGCTGAGACTGATGGCACCGTAATTTTAATTTTACCGCTAATCGAATCACTGTAACCCCATACGGCATCATGCGCTTCTTGTAAGGCTTCTTTTGCGATTTTAGCTTTGTGATATAGCGTTTTGCCGCCATCGGTTAAGCTGAGTTTACGAGTTGAACGGTACAACAGCTGCATATTCAACGCTTCTTCTAAACGCCCAATACGCTTTGAGACCACTGAGTTAGTCAACTCTAATTGCTGAGCGACCTTAGAAAAAGACCCAGCGTCAACGACTTGCACAAATAAAAACATATCATCAGCTTTCGCGTGTAACATACTTGCTCCTACTTATTTTCTGCTTATTAATTCCATAATCAATATAATACTATCGTATATTATGTCAATAAAAGAAAAAGTTCTGTGCAGCTTTTAGCCTTATTTTTGTGCTCAATACAGCGTAAAGTAAGGATATATGCTAAAAATAGCAATGCATCTAGGAGCGCTCAATCATGTCATCTCTGCCGATTATCCCCAAAGGGTTTACTCAAACCATTCGCACGATTTTACCTAAGACAGGTATCATTGAGGACATTTCGCGACGTCGAGCGCACGCCACGGATGCAAGTTTTTACCAGTTAATCCCACAGCTAGTATTACAAATCAGCTCTATCGAACAAATGCAGGCAGTCTTAAAGGCTAGCCATACGCATCAGGTTAGCGTTACCTTTAGAGCAGCAGGGACCAGTTTGTCTGGCCAAGCGGTGAGTAATTCAGTCTTGTTATTACTTGATAGTAATTGGCGCGGTCATGAAATCATCAATAATGGTGAACAAATTCGCCTTCAACCTGGGGTCATTGGCGCACAAGCCAATCAATATTTAGCACCATATCATCGCAAAATCGGTCCCGACCCTGCATCCATTAATACCTGTAAAATAGGAGGGATTGCAGCCAATAATGCCTCTGGTATGTGTTGTGGCGTGGCCAATAACACGTTTTACACACTAGCCGACATGACCATTATTTTGGCTGATGGCACCTGTGTAGATACGAGCGACGCTAACAGCGTATCCGCATTTCATGTCTCACATGCTGAACTGTTAAGCCAAATTAAAGACTTAGGCACAACCGTGCAAGGTGACGCTGAGCTGAGCGCATTAATCGCCCATAAATACCGACTCAAAAATACCACCGGTTATGCTATCAATGCGTTAACCGACTATACTGACCCATTAGAGATCTTAGTGCATTTGATGGTAGGTTCGGAAGGCACATTGGGCTTTATTGCGGACATTACTTATAACACTGTGGTCGATCATCAACAACGATCCACCGGCTTATATTTGTTTGATACCCCGCAAATTGCGTGTCAGTTAGTAGATAAATTACGACAAACTACTGTTGAAGCGGTTGAGCTATTAGATCAACGCGCTCTGGACTCAGTCAAAGGTAAACCGGGTTTACCCGATAGCTTTTGTGATCGTGACAAACGCTGTACCGCCTTATTGATCGAAACCGCTGCAAGTGATGCTCAGACGCTAGAGCAACAAATGGCAGTGGTGTCTGAACTGGTTGCCGAGTTTGCCCCAATTGAAGCCATTGATATGAGTACCGATACTCAGCTATGTCAGCAATTATGGGCAATCCGCAAAGCCACCTTCCCAGCGGTAGGCGCGGTGCGCGAAACAGGTACCAGTGTGATTATCGAGGATGTCTCTTTTCCATTAGCACAAATGGATCAAGGCGTGACTAGATTACAGGCATTATTTGATAAATATCATTACAGCGAAGCGTTGATCTTTGGCCATGCACTAGCGGGTAATTTACATTTTGTATTTACCCAAGCCTTTGATACACCTGATGAAATACAGCGTTACGATCATTTCATGCAAGACGTAGCACAATTAGTCGCGGTTGAATTTGGCGGGTCATTGAAAGCCGAACATGGTACTGGCCGCAATATGGCACCATTTGTCGAGTTAGAATGGGGCTCGACCGCTTATCAAATTATGCGCAAAATCAAACAGATCATTGATCCTTACTGTATTTTAAATCCAGGCGTAATCCTCAATGATGATCCTCAATCACATATTAAACACCTTAAGCCGTTACCGCGTGCTAATAATATTGTGGATAAATGTATTGAATGCGGGTTCTGCGAACCGGTATGTCCATCTAAAGAACTGACCTTTACACCACGTCAACGAATTGCGATTTGGCGTCGTATCCAACAACTAGAAGATCTGGGTTATCTAATCGATGCTCAGCGTCAAGAACTTGCTCAACTGAAACACGACTACCAATATTATGGCATTGATACCTGCGCCGCTACGGGTTTATGTGCCGAGCGCTGTCCGGTTGGAATTAACACCGGAGATCTAATTAGAGAACTACGCGGTGAATCAACGACTCGTTTTGGTCACAGTATAGCCAAATTTTCAGCTGACCAGTTTGCCCCATTAGCTACAACCGTTAAGACCACATTAGGCATCGCCAGTAAGATCAGCAGTATAATTGGACCTGAATCAACTGATAAAGTCGGTCGTATGATTCATCGCCTTTCTGCAAATACAATTCCATTATGGTTTGCCCGATATCCCCAAGCTGCAAAGCCATTACCCCAATTAACAGCTAATGGCGCAGAACGCCCTAAAGTC
This sequence comes from Glaciecola sp. UBA983, assembly GCA_002292215.1. Classification (GTDB taxonomy): domain Bacteria; phylum Pseudomonadota; class Gammaproteobacteria; order Enterobacterales; family Alteromonadaceae; genus Opacimonas. The sequence continues at coordinate 48,709 of DBBN01000022.1, forward strand.
GTCTATTTCCCTAGTTGTGCAACCCGCAACATGGGCGCCGATGCTAGCGCGACGGAGCAGCGAAGCCTGCCAGAAGTTGCCGTGTCATTATTTGCCAAAGCAGGGTATGACATCGTTATGCCTGAAAAAGTAGAAGGATTATGTTGTGGTATGCCATTTAATTCAAAAGGATTTGCCGATATTGCGCAGCAAAAAGGACAAGAATTACTCACATCATTAAAAGCCATTTCTAAAGATGGCACATACCCAATTGTTTTTGATACCAGTCCTTGCAAGTTACGCTTGGCAGAATTAGGACATACGTTACCGATTTATGAGACCACGCAATTTATGGCTAAATTTGCACTCGATAAGCTGACGATTACCCCAACACAAGTGCCTGTTGCATTGCATATCACTTGTAGTAGTCAAAAAATGGGATTGTCGAGCGATTTACGGCAAGTTGCTAACGCTTGTGCGACCCAAGTGATCGAGCCTGAAGGTATTCAGTGTTGTGGTTTTGCTGGCGATAAAGGAATGACCGTACCGGAACTAAACGCCAGTGCGTTATCCACTTTAAAAGCGCAAATCCCTAACAATTGTAAGACTGGGTATAGTAATTCCCGCACCTGTGAAATCGGTTTATCACAGCATTCAGGTATCGACTATCAATCATTGCTGTTTTTATTAGATGAGGTCAGTGCCTAGCTATGATTATCTAAGCGCGTTGCTAGCGCGCTTTAGCTTTGTGTGATTATTTTAACAATCGTACTGTCATCGGAACGGCAAATTTTGCCCCGATTGAGGATGCAATTGCGCCCATTAATGCAAATAACATATTTAGCAACAAGACAACGGGTATAACTGCGGCACCAAAAATCATTAGTATCACAATGGTTAATACCAACATAGTGACACCCCAATTAATAGCCTCTTTTGCTTGAGACTGCACATAAGGCTCACCGCGCAGCATAAATGAAAATAACAACCCTGAAAAAATACCAAAGAAAATACTGGTAAGCCACATGACCATTGCAGAGTTTTTAGCATCTTTGGATTCGGTAGCTAACGGCAATTGCGAAGTGTGAGAACTGGACATGAAATTATTCCTTTAATTATAAAAAAATGTTCGACTACGATATGTATCGACACATAGTAAATAATTATAAACTAAGAAACTCGTTTTCACTGTAAAAAGTACTAACGCTTTCGTACTGGTTTATACTGAGTTGCACAATAGCCTCTAGATACATCTTTGGAACGTAATGCGCCGTGCTTAGTCTTGCGCCCAGATACTCGTGCGCGCCAGTTATTAAATGTCTTGCGCTTGATGCTCGCACGCATTAGCTTAATCACTTCCGCTTCTTTTAACCCATATAAGGCTTGAATAGCTTCAAAAGGTGTACGGTCTTCCCATGCCATCTCAATAATACGTGAACGTGTTTCTTCATCCATTTTATCTTTGGGTAAACGCGCAACATCAGTTAAAATTTCATTGTGTTTTGCCGATTCGTTGTGCGGCGTACGAGGTGTGTCTAACATACTTTTGCTCAGCAGTTAATTAACTAAGAATGATTAATACGATGTATAATATAAAAAGTTTATTTTTGTCAATAAGATTTATTACTCAAACGATAATCATTAATAATCGTGAGTAATTCATTGGCTGCGATAGCATCGGACATCGCACGATGATGCCGTGTCATATCGATATTAAAGGCCGCCGTTAAGTTGGCTAATGAGTATGATTTTAATCCCGGCTTAGCTTTGCGCATTTCTCTCACTGTGCACAGCTTAGCACGACTAAAACGCCGTTCAATACGGGTAAACTCTTGTTTAATAAAACCATAATCAAAATTCACATTGTGAGCCACAAAAACACAACCTTTGGTAAATTGCGCGACTTCATCGGCCACTTCAGCAAATATCGGGGCATCTGCAACCATTTCATCGTCAATCCCGGTTAAGGCTGTAATATTGCGTGGAATTCGACATTGTGGATTGAGTAAGGTCTCATATTCTTCAATAATCTTCCCATTCACCACCTTAACCATGCCAATTTCAGTAATTTTATGTTGGGCAGCTCGCCCACCTGTCGTTTCAATATCCACAACAACATAAGGCTGCATCGGATCGATACCCCATTCGACAGTGGTGATCCCAACCTTAATGCCTGCTTTAGTCAGCATGGTGATAGTTACCAGTTGATTTTTGCGTACACTATCCCCTTGGGCTTTAATTTCTTCAAAATGAACACCCTTATCAGTAAGCACTAACAAATCTGGAAAGCCATCACTATAAGCCGAATAATCCTGTGCCATCATTTTGAGTACCCGATTCAACGCCGCAATATCAACATGATCGACAAACAACAATAACCGTTGTAATAATTGTTTATGCCAACGAAAAATTCCGCTACCTTGACCATAATGCATCGTCGCTTGACGGATCAAATGTTGTTTTAATCCTGATCGTGATGCACATTGCGTGAGCATCTGCTCCACTTGTTCGGTTGCACTCGTATATAGATTATTATGCCGGACGTGATACGGTCGCCAATCAAACTCAGTACCAATCGCAAATTCGGGCGCAAACAAAATCGGCCAAAATACCAATCCAAACACACTGCGCCACAATTCATTTTCGGTGCGCAAGGCTCGAATACCTTGAGCTTGATAGTATTCAACTGAAGCAGCTTCAACGCGATGCTTATGCACTTCATCCAAGATCAAATGCCGAGCGCTATTGCGCAGCATATCAGTTAAGACACTGGTGCGTTTTTTATGATATTTACGCGCTAAAAAATCTTCAGCAAACGCAAGCAAGTAAGAGTTATCAGGCGCATCAATTATCGCTTCAAGTTGGGCTTGAACACGCTCTTTATCCCCGTTTTGATAAGCTAGCCGAATGGCTTTTTCTTGGGCTTGAGGAAGTGTAGATGCAGCAAGAATCTGTGCAACTCTTGTCCACTCCTCGCCGGCTTGTAGGCAATGTTTTCCCCATAACCACAAATACTCTGCTCGATGTTGCTCGGCAAGCTCTCCTTGTGCTTCAGGGCATTGCGCCAACGACTGCCATCGTGGTTCAAATTGCAGATTATGTTTAAGCGCTTCTTTTAATCGTGCTAACTCAATCGCATAGACATACGTAGATAAAGCCTGATCGCGTGTACTAAAACGCGCTTGGGCTTGAGCGGCGCGTTTACGCGTGCGCATCACGCCTAAATCACGCATCGAAAATTGATTCAACCTACTGCCGATATTGCCAAAAAACAAAAACAGTAGATAATCTAATACGCTATCGACTTGCCGATAAATATATTGTTGGTAAATGTGATGCTCAGACACACTAATGAATGTTAAATGAGTCAACGCAAGTTCAACAATGGTGGATTTATTTGCAGTTGCAGTGACTGAAATACAGGTACAATAACGTAACAGCGTCACTAATTCAGGTTTAGTCAATCCCACTAACCAATTCTTAAAAGCGTACTCAGGAATAGGAGTAAACCAGTCATGCGTATGGCATTGCTGGATGCCGCGATGATGATCTGGGATCTCATCATAAGCTAACGAACTGACTTTGATACAGTTCGCCTTGCGATTTAAACTGCGCACCAAAGTACATTGTACAGACAGCTCCGCAGTCGCAAATGTATGCATAAACTCCTGATGCTCAGGAGCTAGCAACTCACGACAAGCTTCATCTATGAATCCCAGGCATTCTTGAAAATGCTCAAGATAGTAATAAGTTGGTAAATCTTTCATATTAATAGTGTATATTTATACAGCGTAATTGTGAAGTATTGTCTGTATATTGTGTTTATTTATCCGAAATAAATCCTTATGACGACACTATGCGTATGACTTTATATAATTAATAGACAGACTGGAAGATCATGAGTTTAACTGAATCACAAACATTTGAATGCCCTTACTGTATGGTGATTAATGACATTGACATTGATCACGATAATGATTTAGGTCAGCAGCAAATTATCGATTGTCAAATTTGCTGCTCACCGATAGAGTTATTAATACAAGATTCTGGGTGGGGTATTGAGATTATAGCCAAACGCGACGACGAATAACCTCTCGCTGTGATTAAGCCTGAATTCAATTTTTCGCAGTCTACAACTAGTGATGACAACCAAAGACAAGGACACCAACATGCATTTTAATGCCTGTGATATCGACAAAATGGACACCCGTTACCGTGCTAATTTTATTAACGCCTTATCGGGGTTTAAAAGTGCTAATTTAATCGGCTCGATAAACAAATCTGGTCAGCATAACTTAGCGATTGTCAGTTCAGTGTTTCATATCGGAGCTCATCCGCCGTTGATGGGTATGATCATGCGTCCTCACACAGTTCCGCGTGATACCTTACAAAACATTAAAGATACGGGTGTATACACGATCAACCACGTCAATGTTAATCATGTTGCACAAGCACATCATACTTCAGCTCGCTTTGATGAAGGTGTAAGTGAATTTGAACAGGTTGGATTAACACCTTGGTTTAGCCCTACCCATCGCGCGCCATTCGTGGCAGAATCAAACATCAAGATTGCATTGGAAGTACAAGATATTCAGTTGCTAGCGCTTAATCAAACCGAATTAGTGATTGGCCAAGTTGTTGAGGTGATTGTGGATGAAACTGCAATTGCAGTCGATGGCTACATTGATATTGAACAGCTCAACAGTGCTGCAATCTCGGGATTAGACAGTTACCATGCTACATCACGAATTGCACGTTATGGTTACGCCAAACCGGATGAGCCCCTTAAGATAATTAGCACAATAAAAAATTAAGCGCGCATATGGAAACCAACATTGACCCAAATTTTGATCAATTATTTATTATCTGTGGGATAATTTGTGTCATTGTAATTGCCTTTGTATTGTTTATGATCAAGTTTCCAGACTCTGATGACGAGTATACTGATAACATTGATGGTGTGTCGGGTGCTAGATTGGCACACAAAGATTCCATGAAAACCGATGAAAAAAGTCATTCATGCGAAGACGGAAAAATTTAATCACCCTACGCTTTTTTAGAATAAGTAATTGAGTACAACAAGGAAATATAGAATGAAAGATATTAAACGTCGTGATTTTTTAAAATTATCTGGTGGCGCATTAATTGGTATGACACTAGGCTCAGTCTCATTGCGAGCAAGCGCTGAACAGTTAAACCCTGCAGATGCCACCGCTGCAGCATTAAAGTACACCCATGTATCACCCGTAGAAGGCGCATATTGTGAAGGTTGTGCATTTATTCAAGGTGAAGCTGGCAAAGATTGGCGCCCATGTGCGATCTTCCCAGGAAAAGAAGTTGCTGCGAAAGGCTGGTGTAGCGCTTATTCCAAAAAATAAGACATTTTAAGCAGTCATGCTTTATCATACAGCGAGTAGGCAGATTATCCATCTCCTACTCGTTTTTGATTCAGCCCTCTCGCTCTGGTTCCAGAAAACTTTATATCAGCTTTACAATGTCTTTTAATTATTCCTGAAAATTATAATAAATAGGGGCCCCAACATGCGTGTATTTTCACTATGCTTAATTTTACTATGTCTTAATATATCAACTTTTCCGGTATTGGGTTCAACAGACGAGACACCTAGCCCTATACCTGAATTACAACAAAGTATTACCGAACACAGTGGCACGTTTAATGGCAAGAAAATCACCTATTCCGTGCACGCAGGCGATCATTTTTTGTATGATGACAAACACGCGCCAAAAGCCAACATCTACTCCACTGCTTACTTCGCCAATTCTAAAAAAGGCAAGGCTGACCCAGCGCGTCCCCTATTGTTTATCTTTAACGGTGGCCCAGGTTCGTCCAGTGTGTGGCTGCATATGGGCGTCTTTGGTCCTAAACGAGTTGATTTACCCAGTAATGGTGAAGCAGTCGGTGCGCCTCCTTATAAATTGGAGCACAACGCGTTAAGCCTGATCGATAGCGCCGATATGGTGTTCATTGATCCCGTCGGTACGGGTTATTCTCATCCCTTAGGCAAGTATGAAGGCAGTGCATTTTGGGGCGTTAAAGAAGATGCACAAATCATGGCAGAGTTCGTCCGTGCATTTACTCGCAAACATAATTTGTTCAACCGCCCGAAATACTTAGTGGGCGAAAGCTACGGAACGACACGAGCTGGAGCAATGGTGAAAGAACTCCAAGAGGGCTGGGGCACGACTGATTTGTCAGGTGTCATGCTAATTTCTTCTATTGTGGATTTTCAAACGGGTGATTTTAAAGAAGGCAATGATCTGCCATATATAACATTTTTACCAACCTATGCCGCAACAGCTTGGTATCACGATGTCATTGACCGTTCACGTTTTCCTAATTTACCTGTATTTTTAGATGCCGTACGTGACTTTGCTTTAGGTGAATACGCAACGGTGTTACTCAAAGGAAATTTAGCCACTGATGTAGAACGCTCCTCAGTATTAGCTCAACTACATGCGATGACCGGACTTTCCACTGCCTTTTTACAACGTGCTAATTTACGCATTAATGAATTTTATTTCATGAAAGAACTACTGCGTGACAAAGGGATCAGTGTCGGTCGCTTAGACAGTCGCTATGTCGGCAAAGAAGGCGATTTAAATGCTGATAGATTTGAAGCTGACCCCTCAGGATATGCCATTGATGGCGCCTATACTGCGTTAGTAAATCAATACATGCGCGATGAGCTAAATGTCAATCGCGATGTGCGTTATCAGATTTTAAGTGGCAAGGTCTTCGGAGCATGGAATTGGTTATATGAAAGTAATGCCCGCAGCCAAGGCTTTTTGAATGTTACGCCATTTATCGCCAAAGCGATGCGTCAAAATAAAGATTTCCGCGTATTTGTGGGCAATGGTTATTATGATCTGGCGACACCTTTTTTTGCGACTGAGCACTCAATGAATCATAATGGGATAGATGCATCACGTGTCACCATGAAATATTATGAAGCGGGTCACATGATGTATATTCATAAACCGTCTTTAAAAGCGCTTGTCGCTGATATCCGTACTTTTTTACAGGAACAATAACTTGGCTTATATCCAACTCAAAATCAATATGGTCGCCGATCATGTACAAGCCTTAGGTGATATGCTCACTGGTAATGGCGCCCAAGCAGTGACCTATGTTGATGCCAAAGACACCCCGCTGTTTGAAATGCATCCAGGCGAAGAATTATTGTGGCCAGATACACAAGTCATCGGATTATTTTCTGCCAGTGATGATATGCAGGCGATTATTGATCGTTTAGCCAAGTCCAAATTACTCCAAGATGAATTTGTTTATGTCCTAGATCCACTCGAAGATAAAGATTGGGAGCGTGAATGGATGGATAATTTCCACGCGATGCAATTTGGTACGCGTTTGTGGGTATGTCCTTCCTGGCGCGAAATTCCAGAACCTGAGGCCGTTAACGTGATGCTAGACCCTGGCCTTGCTTTTGGTACAGGAACACACGCTACGACGGCATTGTGCTTACGTTGGTTGGATAGCCTAGACTTAAACAACAAACGCGTCGTTGATTTTGGCTGTGGCAGTGGCATCCTCGGGATCGCAGCATTAAAATTAGGTGCAACCGATTTATTAGCGTTGGATATTGATCCTCAAGCATTGGTCACGACGACAGAAAATGCAGAGCGCAACAACGTTGTAGAACGTCTACGTGTCACCCTACCACAAGATAAACCTGAATATGAAGCCGATATCGTCTTAGCAAATATCCTTGCAGCACCATTACGTGAGCTGCACGAAGTCATTAGTAGTTATTGTCTTTCAGGTGGAAAAATTATTCTCTCAGGCATCTTAATTGAGCAAGCTCAAGCTATTGCCGACCTCTACACAGCAGACTTTACCATTGATGCTATTGTCGAAGATGGTGACTGGGCAAGTATCTCCGGAACCAAGCGATAATTATTGTCAAGCAAAAAAATCTCAATTTGATTAAAAAATAGTCTTTTCAAATGTGCAAAAAAAGCGTAATATTGCGCTCCCTTGACGGATCCTAGGTTATTAATTGCACAATATGGATGTTTTTTATTCGTATTTGATGTTATATCCTGTTTTGTCTTTCGTGTGTGAGGTTGTGGTTGAATTCAACAATTCGTATCGGTCCCCACATGCTGGAGAACAACTTAATGCTCGCACCAATGGCGGGTGTGACAGATAGACCTTTCAGGCAAATGTGCAAACAGATGGGCGCTGGTTTAGTGGTTTCCGAGATGCTCTCAAGTAACCCTAAAGTATGGCACACTGAAAAGTCTAGAATGCGCATGGATCACACTGGCGAACATGGAATTCGTTCTGTCCAAATAGCGGGGTCTGACCCCTTCCTCATGGCTGAGGCTGCACAATTTAATGTCAGTAACGGTGCGCAAATCATCGATATCAACATGGGTTGTCCAGCAAAAAAAGTAAACAAAAAATTGGCAGGCTCTGCATTACTGCAATTTCCGACTCTCGTTGAAGAAATTCTCGACGCTGTCGTTAACAGTGTTGATGTACCCGTCACATTAAAAATACGTACTGGCTGGGATCTTGATAATAGAAATGGGGTGCAAATTGCGAAACTTGCACAACAATATAATATTCAATCCTTAGCTGTTCACGGTCGAACGAAAGCGTGTATGTATAAAGGTAACGCCGAATATGACACCATCCGCGCCATCAAACGCGCAGTGGATATTCCGGTGATAGCCAATGGTGATATTACGTCACCAGAAACAGCGCAACACGTATTGCAACACACAGGTGCAGATGGATTAATGATAGGACGCGGCGCTCAAGGTAATCCTTGGATATTCCGCGAGATACTACATTTTTTTGCTACCGGTGAACGAATGCCAGAACCTACGCTGTCAGAGCAGTGCACGGTCATGCTAGAGCATGTCGCTAACGTCCATGAATTTTATGGCGGGATTAGCGGAGTGAGAATCGCTCGTAAGCATGTTGGTTGGTATATCGCTAAATATGATCAAGGAAGAGAATTTCGTGGACAATTCAATGCGATCGATGATGCTACAGAGCAGCTCAATGCATTAGAAATGTTCTACTCTCGACTTCGAAAGAACATGATTTTTTCAGTCGCCTAATTTTCTTAAAAAAGAGCAGTATTTATGTTTGATCAAAATGCATCATCACCCTTTACAACTATCGTTACTACACCTGCACAAACAACTGCACAAAAGCCGTTGCGTGAGTCGGTAAAGCAAGCAGTAAATAAATACTTAAAGCAGTTAGAAAACACTAACATTGAAACTCTTTATGACATGGTATTGAGTGAAGTTGAAGCGCCGTTATTAGAAGAAGTAATGACCTATACTCGCGGCAACCAAACCAAAGCAGCCAATATGATGGGTATCAACCGTGGTACGCTGCGTAAAAAATTAAAGCAATACGGCATGAGCTAATATTACAGGGGTTCGCCCCACTAAAGAGCACCGACAAGGTGCTTTTTTCGTTTTACCTATACGGTTATTTTTTCACTTTGCACCCACTATAAGATGATAATTATGTCTACTACTTCTCCCATTCGCCGCGCGTTACTAAGCGTATCTGATAAAACTGGCATCGTTGAATTTGCAACGGCATTAGTCGCTCAAGATGTTGAGTTACTCTCTACTGGCGGTACTGCTAAATTACTTGCAGAAGCCGGATTACCTGTTATTGAAGTATCTCAATATACGGGTCACCCTGAAATTATGGATGGACGAGTTAAAACATTACACCCGAAAATTCATGGCGGTATATTAGCGCGTCGTGGTCAAGATGATGCAGTCATGGCTGAAAATAACATTCAAGGCATTGATTTAGTAGTTGTCAATTTATATCCGTTTGCAGCGACCGTTGCTAACCCAGATTGTTCATTAGCTGATGCTATTGAAAACATCGATATCGGTGGCCCAACAATGGTGCGTGCTGCAGCCAAAAATCACAACGATGTAACTATTGTTGTGAACGCAAATGATTACGGCCATGTGTTACAGCAAATGTCTGATAACAATGGTGGTGTTGACCATGCAACACGTTTTGATTTAGCCATTAAAGCATTTGAGCACACGGCAGAATATGATGGCATGATTGCTAACTATTTTGGTGCGCGTTTAGAGTCAACGGATTGCGCGACAGATTGTGGTCACGATCACAGTGAATTCCCGCGTACTTACAATATCCAAGTCAGTAAAAAACAAGATTTACGCTACGGCGAAAACTCTCATCAATCTGCTGCATTTTATGTTGAAAATGATATTCAAGAAGCGTCAGTTGCCACAGCAGAACAATTGCAAGGCAAAGAATTATCGTTTAATAACATTGCAGATACTGATTCAGCGTTAGAGTGTGTTAAAGAATTCGCTGAGCCGGCTTGTGTTATCGTAAAACATGCTAATCCTTGTGGTGTAGCTTTAGGTGATGACATTTTAACGGCATATAACCGCGCATATCAAACTGATCCAACATCAGCATTTGGTGGCATTATCGCGTTTAACCGTGAACTTGACGAAGCGACAGCGCAAGCGATTATTGACCGTCAATTTGTCGAAGTGATTATTGCACCGACTATTAGTCAAGCCGCACAAGCAGTATTAAGTGCCAAGCAAAATGTCCGTGTATTAGCATGTGGTGATTGGCAAGGCCAGTTGACAGACGGGTATGATTTTAAACGTGTTAACGGTGGATTATTAATCCAAGAACGTGATTTTGGCATGGTTGAGTTAGATGATTTAACGGTTGTCACTAAAGTTCAGCCAACTGCAGAACAACTGCAAGACTTGCTATTTACGTGGAAAGTCGCAAAATATGTTAAATCCAATGCAATTGTCTATTGTAAAGATGGTATGACCATCGGTGTGGGCGCGGGTCAAATGAGCCGTGTTTACTCAGCTAAAATTGCAGGTATCAAAGCAGCAGACGAAGGCTTAGTAGTTGAAGGAAGCGTAATGGCTTCGGATGCATTCTTCCCATTCCGTGACGGTATTGATGCCGCAGCAGCAGCAGGAATTAGTGCAATCATCCAGCCTGGTGGTTCAATGCGCGATCAAGAAGTTATCGATGCGGCTGATGAAGCTGGTATGGCAATGGTCTTTACTGGTATGCGCCATTTCCGCCACTAAGGCTAAACAGACAAATTTAGGAATTTATTATGCAAGTATTAATCATTGGTAATGGTGGCAGAGAGCACGCACTTGCGTGGAAAGCTGCCCAATGCCAAGATGTAAGCAAAGTATTCGTCGCACCAGGAAACGCTGGCACTGCGCATGAAGCAAATTTAGAAAACGTGAATATCAGCGTAGGTGACATAGCCGGTTTAGTTAAATTTGCACAAGACAACGCGATTGAATTAACGATTGTCGGCCCTGAAGCACCCTTGGTTGACGGCGTTGTAGATGCATTTACTGCTGCCGGTTTACCTTGTTTTGGCCCGACTGCTGCGGCAGCTCAACTAGAAGGTTCAAAAGCGTTTACTAAAGACTTTTTAGCGCGCCATCAGATCCCAACCGGTGACTATAAAAACTTCACTGAAATCGAACCGGCTTTAGCATATGTTCGTGAAAAAGGGGCACCGATTGTCATCAAAGCCGATGGCTTAGCAGCTGGTAAAGGCGTCATTGTAGCAATGACCTTAATCGAAGCTGAAGATGCAATTAAAGATATGCTTGCTGGCAATGCGTTTGGCGCAGCGGGCAGCCGTGTCGTCGTTGAAGAGTTCTTAGATGGTGAAGAAGCTAGCTTTATCGTGATGGTAGACGGTAAAAACATCGCCTCTTTTGCGACTTCTCAAGATCATAAACGTGTGGGTGATGGTGATACCGGTCTAAATACTGGCGGTATGGGCGCTTATTCTCCTGCACCGGTTGTTACATCAGAAATACATGCACGTGTAATGGCCGAAGTCATCGAGCCAACTGTGTCGGGGATGGCAGCAGAAGGCAATGATTATACTGGTTTCTTGTATGCCGGTCTGATGATCATGGCAGATGGCACACCAAAAGTCATCGAATACAATTGTCGCTTTGGTGATCCAGAGACTCAGCCAATTATGTTACGTTTACAATCTGATTTAGTAGCGCTATGCTTAGCAGCAACTAAAGGTGAATTAGCCGAAACCGTGATTGAGTTTGATGCACGTCCAGCCGTCGGGGTTGTACTTGCTGCAGGCGGTTACCCTGGTGATTATGCCAAAGGCACTGTCATACATGGTCTTGGTGTGGGTGAATCAGCCACGGCCAAAGTATTCCATGCTGGCACAACAACCAATTCTGAAGGTCAGGTTGTAACTGCTGGTGGGCGTGTATTATGCGCCACGGCAATGGGTGATACTGTCACTGAGGCACAACAAGCGGCATATACCTTAGCCAAAGAAATTAGCTGGGATGGAATGTTCCATCGCAACGATATTGCCTATCGTGCCATTGCTAGAGAAAACCAATAGGAAAATAACATGTCAGCTAAACATCCCATTATTGCAATTACGGGTTCATCGGGTGCCGGTACCACTACCACAACCAATGCTATTCGTCATATTTTTCGCAATTTGAATGTTAATGCTGCTGGGGTTAGCGGTGATAGTTTTCACCGTTACACCCGTCCTGAAATGGAACTCGAAATCCGTAAAGCACAAGAACAAGGTAAACATATTAGTTACTTTGGTCCGATTGCCAATGATTTCGAGTTACTCGAAAACCTATTTACTGAATACGGCAAAGCCGGCAGCGGTCAGTACCGACAGTATTTGCATACCTTTGATGAAGCCGTGCCGTTTAATCAAATGCCCGGTACGTTTACCCCGTGGCAAGATCTGCCTAAAGGCACCGACTTATTATTTTACGAAGGTCTTCATGGCGGGATCTCAACAGAAGACCATGATGTTGCCAAGCATGTTGATTTGTTAGTCGGCATGGTACCCATTGTAAATTTGGAATGGATCCAAAAAATCGTCCGTGACACAACAGATCGGGGCCATAGTCGCGAAGCCGTAATGAGTAGTATCGTACGCTCATTAGATGATTATTTTCAATATATCACACCACAATTTTCACAAACCCATGTCAATTTTCAACGCGTACCCACAGTCGATACATCGAATCCTTTTAGTGCTCGTGAAATTCCCACCCAAGATGAAAGTTTTGTTGTGGTGCGTTTTCGCCGTGAAATGACCAATGTCGATTATCCATTTTTATTAAAAATGATTGATGGCGCCTTCATGTCACGCGTTAATACGATTGTCGTGCCCGGTGGTAAAATGGGTCTGGCGATGGAATTGATCCTCACCCCTCTAATCAAAGATATCTTAGAAGCTAAGCGCCGAGCGAGTATTCAAATGGATTGGGTTCAAGACAATTAATTATGTGTCGCTTGCTGTTATTAAGTGTCATTTGTCATGCTTTGACAAACTTTGTAACATCATCCTAACCCTAAATTAGCAAAATATATTGGCTTTTTAGTCACTTACTTTATAGTGTTAAGATAGTTTAGCTTTGGAGTACAGGTGAATGGGTCAGGAAACCTCAAAAATTCTCGTTGTTGATGATGACATGCGCTTGCGTAGTTTATTAGAACGTTATTTAGTAGAGCAAGGCTTTCAAGTCCGAACGGCGGCGAATGCTGAGCAGATGGATCGCTTACTTGAGCGCGAAAACTTTCATTTATTAGTCCTTGATTTAATGCTCCCTGGTGAAGATGGATTATCGATTTGTCGTCGCCTCAGACAAAAAGAAAACGAAATTCCGATCATCATGCTCACCGCTAAAGGTGATGAAGTAGACCGGATTATCGGCCTTGAAATGGGCGCGGATGATTACCTACCCAAGCCGTTTAACCCTAGAGAGCTGTTAGCACGTGCTAAAGCTGTGTTGCGCCGTAAGTCCGTTGAAGCCCCTGGTGCACCGGCACAAGCTGAACAAATTATTGAATTTGCCACTTACCGACTCAATCTCGCCACCCGAGAAATGTCCACCAATGGCAAGCCGATGACATTAACCAGTGGTGAATTTGCAGTGTTAAAATCCCTTGTGACGCATCCCCGTGAACCGTTATCACGTGATAAGTTGATGAACCTCGCCCGTGGACGCGATTATGGCGCACTTGAACGCAGTATTGATGTGCAAGTGTCCCGCTTACGCCGCATGCTAGAACAAGATCCGACGAATCCGCGTTACATCCAAACGGTATGGGGATTAGGTTATGTCTTTGTTCCAGATGGCACAGATGTTAGTTAATACTAGCATCTGTGCGTGTTTTGCCTGCAACACACTAAAGCAAAATTAATCACTATGTCTTTACTCCCTAAAAGTGCATTTGCCCAAACGGTACTATTAATTGGTGGGTTGTTGCTTGTTAACCAAGTTGTTTCCTACTTATCGGTTACCTATTATTTTATTCAACCCAGTTATCAACAAATTAACGCCTTAGTAGCCACTCAAGTCGATACATTATTTGATCAGGACATTATCAGTGACGATACACGCCGTCAGCAATTTTCAGCTCGAACAGGGATTCAATTTTTAGCGCCACAAGAAGCGGTCAAATCAGGGCTAAACGACGCGACATATTACCGTTTCATGTCAAATCAGATTGCTAGTCAACTGGGTGGTGATACCGAAGTCCGACTCAGCACCCAAATGCCATACCGCATTTGGATCAATCCACCACAAAATCCTAACATATGGATCGTCTTTCCCATGCCAGGCGTGGGTGAAACCAATTTTTCGCCCCTGACCATCATATTGTTAGTGATTGGTATTTTGAGTGTGATTGGTGGATATGTGTTTGTGCTGCGAATGACAAGGCCGCTGCGCGCATTACAAATTGCCGCTAAGCAAGTTGGTCAAGGTGAATTTCCAGAACCCTTAGCGCCTAAAGGTGCGACCGAAATGCAAGCAGTGACACAGGCGTTTAACCAAATGGCTAACAGTATCAAACGCTTGGAACAAGATCGTAATCTGATGACGGCAGGGATATCACATGACCTTCGTACACCATTAACACGTATTCGCTTGGCGACAGAAATGATGGATGAAAAACATGATTGGGTTAAAGAAGGGATCGTACAAGATATTGAAGATATGAACGATATTATTGATCAGTTTATCGATTACGCCCGCCATGATCGTGAAGAACAACGTGAACAATGTAATCTTAATCAAATAGTAGAAGACGTGGTGCAAGCTAGGCATTTTGATGATAATCATACCATTGCACAAAAGCTAACCCCTATTCCCGATATCGCGCTGCGCCGGATTGCGATTAAACGTGTACTTGATAATTTAATTGAGAATGCGTTTCGCTATGGCTCTGATCATATAGAAATTCATACCAAGGCATTATTTAAAGAAAAACAAATTGTGTGTCAGATCCGAGATTTTGGCGCAGGCATTGAACCTGAACAACTACCATCACTATTAAAACCGTTTACGCAAGGTGACAGTGCGCGCGGAAGTTCAGGCTCAGGTTTAGGGCTGGCGATTATTAAACGCATTATCGATATGCACCACGGTCAGGTGAGTTTTACTAATCATCCTGACGGTGGGCTGGTGGTCGAGTTCAGTTTACCGATGTAATTGGTGTTACCCCTATTGATAAGGGGTATGACTCGTTATTGTTTAGTCGGACTCGCATCAGGATCGAATCCAGAGTGAATTGTTTCAACATCAAGTGCATCAAAACAGTACTCTTTATTACAAAATTGACAATGCATTTTAATATCACCATCTTCTTCGACAATCTTAAGTAATTCTGTTTTATCAATATGCTGTAAGGCGATAATCGTGTTTGCACGCGAACAATGACATTCAAATTTAACCGCGGCAGGCGTAAACACTTCGACTTCTTCTTGATGATATAAACGATACATCACATCGGTCGCTTCTAAACTAAATAATTCTTCGGCTTTAAGCGTATCAGTTAACGCAGCAATATGGGCAAAATCAGTGGATTCGGCAACATTGGTCGCCTCGCTACTGGTTGGTAAAATTTGCAATAATGTACCGCCTGCCATAGGATTATCACCTTGCTGAGCAAACAATCTGACTTGCGTCATTAGCTGTTCCGACTGTAAAAAATATTGTTCGATACAGCCCGCTAAACTCGGTTGTTCCAAACCGACAATCCCTTGATAACGCTCACCTTCTTTTGGCGTAATGGTAATGACCAAATACCCTTTATCAAATAAAGCTGAAAAGGTTTCAGGCAGTTCAGTGACCGTTTCATCCCAACGTGCTACACCACGTAACTTCAGATCATGGGTGCCATTCACCACTGCGTATTTGATGATCCCATCAGATTGGATTTGCAGGCCAATTTCACCTTCAAACTTCAATGTTGCGTTAAGTAATGTTGTCGCCGCCATTAACTCACCGAGCAACGTTTGAATGATCGGAGGATAAGTATAAGAACTTAGAATATCGCGGTAAGTATCTTGTAATTGAACTAACTCACCACGTACATTGGCTTTGTTAAACAAAAAACGCTGAACTTGGTCAACACTTGCAATCCCAGACATAGATACTCTTCTCTTGTTGTAATATTTAGTCGTATAACTAAATTATTGATGTTTTAAATGAATGATTTGGCGACGTTGCTTTTTATCCGGTTTGGTGTCCGGTTTAGGGCTATGAAACGCCGATAACTTTCGTGCTTCTGCGTTTTTTTCACGCTTAGCGATGCTTTCCGCCGTTTCGGTATACATCCCGATAATCATTGGGGCAGCTCGGCGTTTATCAAAAATTTCAGTGATGACCAGCTCTTTGCTATCAAACCCAGCTGGCACTTTTAGGGTGGCATTTAACTCAACCGTTTTGCTCGGTTTAGTGCGCTGCCCATTATAATGTATTTTACCTGCCTGAACAGCTTCACGCGCATTTGCTCGTGTTTTGAACAGTCTTGCTGCCCATAGCCACTTGTCGATCCGAACGTTTTCCATAATTTACACACTTATTGGTATTTTAAGACATAAATAGTTAACATAGTCTCTGTATATTTTACCCTATTCAGCGTATATTCATACAGCCAATTAGATACTAGCTGTACAAAATTGCAGTTTTAATTTTACAACAAGAATAATGACAACTAACCACACCGCAATTAACGCGTTATTCAACGCTATTAAACAACCTAAGAACAAGGCTTTACTCAAGTCCTTGATGCTTTTGCTATTAATTATTTATATCTTATTTGCATTGGCAAATATGTTTTGGCAGTTTGTGCCGGCGCCTGAGTCGCCTAAAATTCCAATGCAAATCTCGCAGCAACAATCACAAACTAATAACAGCACAGGTAATGTTCAAGATTTAATCGCAGTAAATATCTTTGGTAAAGCCAAAGCTGTCTCAGTTCAGCCAGTTAGTGCCGTGAGTAATGCCCCTGAAACAAAATTAAGTTTAACCCTCACAGGTGTCGTCGCCTCTACGACCGAAGAAGAAGGTGCAGCTATTATCTCTAATCGTAATACCCAAAATACCTATGGCATTGGCGAAAAAATCGAAGGGACGCAAGCCATCTTAAGCCGTGTTTTCGCCGATCGGGTTATCATTAGTAACCGCGGTGCAAAAGAAACCTTAATGCTGGATGGGATCGACTTTTCTAAAATATCATCCCAAGCAGACTCACCCGACAGCAACGCAGTATTTTTACCTGCCAACCAGACCATTCCCAAGAATATCGTCAAAACAGTCGCTGAGGGGCCTAGCCTAGAAAGCATCGCACAATTACGCGACAAACCTGAAAAATTTATCGATTTTATTAATGTCGCACCGGTTCGAAATGATGGCGAGCTACAAGGCTACAAAGTATCGCCTGGCAAAGATGCGGCGCTATTCAATGAAACAGGATTACAGACCGGCGATGTCATTACCTATATCAACGGCTTAGATTTAACCCAACCGCGAGAGGCGGTAGAAGCAATGCAAGCACTCCGAGAATCAGATAGCTTGGAAATATCAGTGTTGCGTAACGATCAACCCATGACATTGTCGTTATCTTTACCCTAACGAGGATGCAATTTTGGTGAATTATTCACAAGGTACTATGTCTATGTTTTCAAACCTGGTTTCTCAAGTTAAAACCATTTCAGTCGCAAGCGTAATGACTGTGGCCATTGTGGTTGCAGCAATCCCCGTGACAACCACGTCTTTTGCAGTGTTAGCAGCACAATATTCACCTAACTTTAAAAATACAGATATTAATGAATTTATTGCGATTGTCGGTAAAAACCTGCAACGCACCATCATCGTAGACCCAAATGTACGAGGCAAAATTTCAGTCCGCAGTTACGATTTATTAGACGAAGTTCAATATTATCAATTCTTTTTAAACGTACTACAAGTATATGATTTTGCAGTTATTGAAATGCCCAGTGGCATTTTAAAAGTTATTCGCTCAAAAGATGCAAAAAGCTCTAATTTACCTGTTGTAGAAGGTAATATTCAAAATGGCGATGAGATGATCACACGGGTCATTCCGGTATATAACGTCCCGGTGAGAGAATTAACGCCGCTACTTAGACAACTCAATGATAGCGCAGGCGGCGGGAACGTTGTCAGCCATGATGCCTCAAATGTTATGATGCTAACTGGCCGTGCCGCAGTGATTAACCGACTGGTTGAGATTATCGAACGGGTTGATAGAGCCGGCGATGAAGAAGTTGAAATCATAAAACTGAAATTTGCTTCTGCCTCTGAAATGGTTCGGATCATCGATAGTATTAACAAATCACAAGGTAAAGCGGCGGCTACCACAGGTAAATCAGAACCGCGTGTCGTGGCCGATGACCGTACCAACTCTGTTATCGTGAGTGGGGATGTCAAAGCACGTCAACGCCTGATTAACCTCATTACACGTATGGATCAAGAATTAGAAACCAGCGGTAACACCCGCGTTATATTTCTTAACTACGCCAAAGCCGATGATCTCGTTAAAGTCTTAAAAGGTGTATCAGAAAGTATTCAAGCCGAAGAAAAAGGTGGCACTACCTCTCGCTCTAAATCAAGCTCGGGTCGTGAAGTCAGCATTGATGCCCACGAAGATTCCAACTCATTAGTCATTACCGCTGAACCAGATATGATGCGTTCATTAGAAGAAGTGATTCGTCAATTAGATGTTCGTCGTGCCCAAGTACAAGTAGAAGCGATTATTGTTGAAGTCTTTGAAGGTGACGGCACGACATTAGGTGTTCAATTAGTGTCTGAACAAGGCGGTGGTACACAATTCACCAACGGCGTAGTCGGTGTCGGTTCATTAGGCGTGGCATTACGTCAAGCTGAAGACAAAATATCGACGGTGACGACCTCAGCTAACGATGGCAGCCCAATTGAAACGACAGATACGACCCCAGGTGATTTTACCGCACTCGCTTCGTTGCTAGGCGGCGCTAATGGCATGATTGCTGGGATTATCCAAAATGGCTGGGGCGCAGTTGTCCAAGCGGTGTCTACCGATACCAATTCAAATATTTTGGCGACGCCGCATCTTACAACAATGGATAATGAAGAAGCCTACTTTATCGTGGGCCAAGAAGTCCCGATCATTACAGGCACTTCCACCGGCTCCAATAACTCTAATCCATTCCAAACAGTCGAGCGTCAAGAAGTTGGGATCAAACTCAAAGTCACCCCACAAATTAACGAAGGTGATGCGGTTCAATTGCTAATCGAACAAGAAGTATCGAGTGTTTCTGGTGCGACTTCGGTGGATATTTCAATTAACAAGCGTGAAATCAAAACCACCGTCATCGTCGATGATGGCGGGACTATCGTATTGGGTGGATTGATTGATGAAGATGTACAAGAAAGCGTCTCGAAGGTGCCAATCTTAGGCGATATTCCGTTTTTCGGTCACTTCTTCAAAACCACCACATCCAGCAAACGTAAGCGTAATTTGATGGTGTTTTTACGTCCGACTATTGTCCGTGACGGCGTAACCATGAACAAAATGTCACATCGTAAATATAACTATATTCGTGCTGAACAACTTAAGCGTCAAGCAGATGGTATTCCGTTAATGCCTAATTCTCAAGGCCCTAGCCTACCAGAGTGGAATGATGCATTGAGCTTACCACCATCATTTGAAGATTACTTGATGGAAAAAGACAAGCAAGCGAACGATAACGACTAAGGGTGACGCATGGATATTAGCTTTAGTTTTGCCAAACGTCATCAAATCTTATTAGATCCGGTGACGCCTACGGTTTTTTATACGCAAGAAACCGCGCTTGAGGTGTTTGCTGAGGTGCGTCGCGCTTTTGGAAACGGTTTTGCGTTGGAACAAGTGCCAACCGATAAATTTGAAACGTTACTGACGTCTTTTTATCAACGAGATTCTTCTGAAGCCAAACAGCTAATGGAAGACTTAGGCAATGAAAGTGACTTGTTTGCGCTGGCTGAAGAACTTCCTGATACCGAAGATCTACTCGATAGCGAAGATGATGCGCCAATTATCAAACTCATCAACGCGATGCTCGGTGAAGCGATCAAAGAAGGCGCATCTGATATTCATATCGAGACATTTGAAAATCAACTTGTTGTACGTTTTCGAGTAGATGGGGTTTTACGTGAAATTTTACGTCCAAATCGTAAAATGTCATCCATGCTCGTTTCGCGTATTAAAGTCATGGCTAAACTTGATATCGCTGAAAAGCGTATCCCTCAAGACGGTCGAATTTCACTAAAAATCGCAGGTCGTGCAGTAGATGTTCGAGTTTCAACGATGCCATCGAGCCATGGTGAGCGCGTCGTATTGCGTTTATTAGACAAAAATAACGTGAGATTAAACCTTGAAGATCTCGGAATGACAGCAGCCAATCGTACTATTTTTTCTGATTTGATCCGCAAGCCTCATGGCATCATTTTGGTTACGGGTCCAACTGGTTCAGGTAAATCCACCACCTTGTATGCAGGATTAAGCGAAATCAATTCCAAAGACCGTAATATTTTAACCGTTGAAGATCCCATTGAATTTGATTTGCAAGGGATTGGACAAACTCAAGTCAACACGCGTGTCGATATGACATTTGCGCGCGGGCTTCGTGCTATTCTAAGACAAGATCCAGATGTAGTCATGATAGGTGAAATCCGCGATCGTGAAACAGCAGAAATTGCAGTACAAGCGAGTTTAACCGGCCACCTTGTGTTATCCACTCTACACACCAATACCGCTGCTGGCGCCATTACGCGCTTAGAAGATATGGGCATTGAACCGTTTTTATTATCATCGAGCTTACTCGCGGTATTATCACAACGCCTAGTCCGTACCTTATGCGTAGACTGTAAAATCCCACATGAAGCGACTCCGTCTGAGTGTGAAGTACTGGGATTAACGACGCCGCAAATCATTTACTCTCCAGGTGATTGTATTGCTTGCAATCATACAGGCTATCGTGGCAGAACGGGTATTCATGAGCTACTCCGCGTCAATGAAGATGTCCGTGAACTGATGCATACTGGTAAAGGTGAGCAAGCCATCGAAAAATTGATCCGCAAAGATACTCCGAGTATCCGCTCTGATGGTTGCGATAAAGTCCTCAGTGGCGTGACTTCTCTAGAAGAAGTACTGCGCGTGACGCGCGAGGAATAACGGTTTATGGCAGCGTTTGCATTTGAAGCAGTAAATCCACAAGGCAAAACCAAGAAAGGCGTACTTGAAGGCGATAACGCGCGTCAAATACGTCAACAACTGCGTGAACAGGGACTGATCCCTGTTGCTGTTGAGCAAGTCAAAGAACAACAAACAAACAAAAATAATTCTTTTCAATTTACGTTATTCAAACCCAGTATCTCTGCTGGTGAATTAGCATTATTAACCCGTCAGTTAGCCACCTTAGTTGAAGCTGCATTACCGATTGAAGAGGCCTTATTAGCGGTCGCCGAACAGAGCGAAAAACCTCGTCAAAAGAATATGATGATGGCTGTACGCTCTAAAGTCGTTGAAGGGTTTGGTTTAGCTGAAGCGTTAGGGGATTTTCCGAGTATATTTGATACCTTGTTTATTGCAATGGTAGCTGCAGGTGAAAAATCTGGCCACTTAGACGTCGTACTTAACCGCTTAGCTGATTACACTGAAAATAGAGAAAAAACCCGCAGCCAAGTTATTCAAGCGATGATTTATCCGGGCTTGATGATGTTTTTTGCTGTCGCTATCACGGTTTTATTGTTGACCGTCGTCGTGCCTAAAATCGTCACTCAATTTGAACATATGGGGCAAGGCTTACCCCCAATTACCCAAATCGTTATGGATATTTCAACTTTTTTACAAGCATCGTGGATGTGGGTATTGATTGCGTTAGTTGTTGCTATCATCGGCGCACAACGTACCTTACGCATTCCGGCAATGCAGCTCAAATTCCATCGCTGGATATTGGGCGTGCCACTCATCGGTAAAGTCAATCGTGGTCTCAATACCGCGCGCTTTGCTCGTACCTTATCCATTTTAACTGCCAGTGCCGTACCGCTACTCGAAGCGATGAAAATTGCCAGCGATGTATTACTCAATAAGCATATAAAAGCTCAAGTCGCTGAATCTGCGATCATGGTCAAAGAAGGCGCCAGTTTACGTGCCGCATTAGATAAAACCAAAATGTTCCCGCCCATGATGATGCATATGATTGCCTCGGGCGAACGTTCTGGTGAGTTACAAGGAATGTTAGCTCGAGCGGCGGATAACCAAGACCGTGAATTTGAATCTCTGGTTGGTGTGTCACTCAAAGTCTTTGAGCCACTGCTAATCGTTTCTATGGCAGGCATAGTGCTGTTTATTGTACTGGCTATCCTGCAACCCATAATCGCATTAAATAGCATGGTGAATACGTAATGAAAAAAGCAACTGGTTTTACGCTTATTGAAGTAATGGTGGTCTTAGTGATCATCGGTATTATGGCCTCGATGGTCGTACCGCAAATTTTAGGTAACCAAGAAGAAGCGCAGCTTAAAAAAGCCGCCATCGATATTCAAACCTTAGAAGGGGCGATGCAGATGTATAAGCTTAACAACAATCGCTACCCGACCACTGAACAAGGTTTAGAAGCATTAGTCAGTGAACCCACGATTGACCCGATCCCTCGCGCGTATCGTGAAGGTGGCTATATCCAACGTCTCCCGACTGATCCTTGGGGCAATGACTATCAGTTAATTTCCCCCGGAGAAGTAGGCGCGGTTGATATTTTTTCTAATGGCCCTGATATGGAACCCGGTACTGATGATGATATCGGTACGTGGAATCTCAACGACTACCTTTAACTAAGACAATCAGACGTTTATGATCCCTGCACAGCGCCAATCTGGATTTACCCTAATCGAAATCATGTTGGTGCTTGTCATCATGGGATTAGTGTCTGCGTACGTAGTCGTCAATGCGTTTGGTACTAATCCGTCCGATAAGCTCAAAACAGAAGCTCAGCGCTTTCATGCTATCACAACCATGGCGTCTGATTTTGCTGTATTAAATCAGCTACAATTTGGTCTTGTGATTGATGATAAGCGTAACAGCTATCATTTTGTGACTTTAGATGACAACGACAATTGGATCCCTGTAGAACAGAATAAAGCGTTTACTAAGCGCGAGTTAGACAGCGATTATGCGCTCAAATTGCAACTTGACGGCTTTGAGTGGGAAACTGAAGATTCATTGTTTAGTGATAACGCTTTGTTTGATGAAACATTATCTGTATCCAGTGATGGGGTCCAAATAGGTAAAGAAGAAGACATTCCTCCCCCGCCTCCGCAAATACTATTTTTATCCAGTGGCGATATTACTGAGTTTACCCTGACCTTTGAGTTTTTCGATGCGCAGTTGGGTAATGAAACATTCAGTGTTAGCTCACAGGGGTATTTACCTTTGAATCATGATTTAACTGCTGCCGATAAAGAGCGCCCTTAATGCAGATCTTTAGCCGGTTACCTCGCTTAAGTCTCCCTACTTCAGCATTGCGTTACTCTCAACGAGGCATGACTTTGATTGAAGTCATGGTGGCGTTGTTGATTTTTGGTTTAACGGGCACTGCGGTGATGAAAGCAACAACAGAAAATTTATCTAGTGTTGGGCAATTACAAGATATTACCTTTGCAACTTTTGTGGCCAACAATCGTCTCGCTCAATTACACCTTGCGCGAGAATGGCCGATTAAAAACAATGAAAAAGGGCAAATGGACATGGCTAGTACCACGTGGTATTGGCAACAAACCGTCACCAAAACTGCCGAAACTGAACTCATACAAGTCAGAATTACTGTTGCTACCGATGAAGCATACCGTCGTCCAATTACTAATGTGGTGAGCTTTTTTGCTAAACCGACCTCCAGTGGTGCGACTTAATGCAAGCACAACGCGGATTTACCTTAGTTGAAATCTTGGTCGCCATTGCGATATTTTCATTAATTGCCAGCGCCTCTACTGCCGTCTTAACCAATGTTATTGCTGCGTCAGAACAATCATCACAATCCATCGAACGATTACAATC
>DBBN01000123.1 GCA_002292215.1 Glaciecola sp. UBA983
TGAGAACTCCGGCTTCTTTAGCAATGGTTTCAGCAATCAAAGCGGCTTGTCCGGAAATGATTGTTGGCGCTGGTACGATAACGAATGCAGAAATATTAAAAGATGCGATAGATGCAGGTGCTGACTTTATTATCACACCGACCATTACCCCGACTCTGTTAGCAGCATTAGCCGATAGTCCAGTCCCTGTAGTTCCTGGTGTTTCTTCAATGAGTGATATATTACTAGCCATTGAACACGGGTATACAGAATTAAAATTATTCCCAGCTTCATTGTCTGGCGGTGCACCATTCTTGCAAGCCGTTAATGCGGTGTTCCCACAATTACGTTTCTGCCCAACAGGTGGGATTTCACCTGCAAATAAAGCCGATTACTTAGCGTTACCAAATGTTGTCGCTGTAGGCGGAACTTGGGTATCTAAAAAGGAATGGGTTACAGCTAAAAATTGGCAAGCAATCTTTGATGCATGCCAAGAAGCAAGCGTGTAACTGAGTAAATTACAAGGAATGAAACAAATGAATATTATGCGTCCCGGCGTATTGGATGGTAATGAAGCAATGGCGGTTTTTGCTCATGCTCGTCAACATCAATATGCATTACCGGCTGTCAATGTTATTGGCACTCAATCGATTAATGCCGTGTTAGAAACCGCTAAAGCAGTTAATTCACCGGTCATTATCCAGTTATCTTATGGCGGTGCGGCATTTTTTGCCGGAAAAGGTTTGGATAAATCAGCCATTGATAACGCAGTAGCCGGTGCCGTCGCAGCAGCTCATTACGTTCATTTTATGGCAGTGCAATATAACGTGACTGTTATTTTACATACTGACCATGCGGCATTAAAACAGTTGCCGTGGATCGATGGCTTATTAGCTGCGGGTGAAGCATATTTTGTTGCCCATCAAACACCATTATTCTCGTCACATATGCTGGATTTATCAGAAGAACCACTCGCTGATAATATTCGTATCAGCGCAGATTATCTTGCTAAAATGGCAAAACTTAATATGGCGATTGAAATTGAGCTAGGTTGCACCGGTGGTGAAGAAGATGGCGTCGATAATACCCATTTAGATTCATCGCTATTGTATACGCAACCCAGTGAAGTGGCAGCAGCGTATGAAGCATTAAGCGCGGTTAGTCCTAATTTTAGTATTGCAGCGTCATTCGGTAATGTGCACGGGGTGTATAAACCCGGTAATGTGGTTCTGACCCCATTAATTTTACGTGATTCGCAAACATTAGTGTCGCAACAATTTGGATTACCCAAAAATAGCCTTAATTTTGTTTTTCATGGTGGTTCGGGTTCAGAAGAAGCTAAAATTCAAGAATCGTTAGGTTACGGTGTTGTGAAAATGAACATCGATACGGATACCCAATGGGCGACTTGGCAGGGTGTATTGGATTATTACACTGACAAATCAGAGTATCTCCAAGGTCAAATTGGTAACCCAGATGGTGACGATAAACCGAATAAAAAGTATTACGACCCGCGTGTTTGGTTACGTCATGCAGAAGTCAGTATGGCTGCTCGGTTAAAGCGTTGTTTTGCGGATTTAAACTGTATTAATAGGATTGTATAATGCAAAGACTTATTTCGGTACTTAAACAAGATAACGTCGATTTAGAGTTGATTATGTTGATCCGTTCTATCTTAGCGGCATCCAAAGAAATTGCATTTCGTGTTAGTCAAGGTGCGCTTGGTGATGTGTTAGGTTCAACCCTAATGCAAAACGTTCAAGGTGAAACCCAAAAGCAACTTGATGTTATCTCTAATGATCTACTTAAAGACTTATTGCTCAATGATGACAGTGTGCGTGCTATTGCGTCTGAAGAAGAAGACAACGTGGTAGCGGGTAATCCTAATGGTCGTTTCAACGTTGCTTTTGACCCATTAGATGGATCATCCAATATTGATATCAATGGTCAGATTGGTACGATTTTCACGGTTTATGCGACGCGCCCTGAATTTCCTGCTGACAGCCCGGAGCAATTTTTGCAGAAAGGCCGTGAGCAGTTGGTAGCCGGTTATGTGTTATATGGCCCATCAACCATGTTAGTGATGTCAACGGGTGGCCCTACACGAGGTTATACTTTAGATTTAACCCATGGTGGTTACTTGTTAACGACGCCAACTATGTCTATTCCTACCCATAGCAACGAATTTGCGATTAATATGGCAAATTACCAGTTCTGGGCGCCTGATATTCAAGCATACTTTAAAGACAAGTTTTTAGTACAGACTGAAGAAGCGGCTGGCACTATGCGTTGGAATGCGGCAATGGTCGGTGATGTGCATCGTGTATTAACACGTGGTGGTGCCTTTTATTATCCACAAGATGTTCGTCCTGGACATGAGAATGGCAAAATCAGATTGTTATATGAAGCTAATCCAATGGCTATGCTTGTTGAAAATGCCAATGGTCGTGCCGTCGTAAATCAAGAATCCGTGTTAGATTTAACGCCGAGTGAGTTACATCAGCGCGTGCCTATTTTACTGGGATCTACTGAGTTAGTGACAGAGGTATGTGCTGCTCAACTATAAAATAGATTTTTAGTGACATAAATTTATTATATGCTTGTGAAGGTCAAGATATGAAGGTCAACAGATGTTGGCCTTTTTTACTGGTTATTTAATAAGTTGTTCTATTGATATATTACTTAGGAGCTACACATGCAGTTATTAGTTGAGATATCACTTTACCCCCTTGCGGAACAGTATATCACCCCTATACAAGGCTTTATTGATCGGCTTAACGATTATCCGCAATTAAGTGTTAGAACTAGCGCAACTAGCACCCTTGTGAAAGGCGATTATGCCGAAGTAATGGCGATTTTAGGCGATGAAATGCACCAGACACATACCGAAGTCGGTCAAGCTATATTTGTGTGTAAGTTTCTCAATGGTGACAACATTGATATTGCGTACCAAGGTCACCCTCAGCAATAAAAATTGAGGCTAGCTCAGTGCTTCACTGAGTACTTTAATGTGAGCTGGTCCAATTTCGCAACAGCCTCCAATAATTGTTGCGCCTTGTTGCGCCCATAACAGTGCGTGCTGAGCATATTCTTGTGGATCTAGGTCATGACGCGTCGTAAGGCTTTTTACCGTCGTACCGGGGTATAGGCTCGTGATCGAAGTAAAGCCATTCGCATACACACCAATCTGCTCCACCTTGCCGTTTAAATAGGGGAGTGCTTGCTCAATGGCTTCTGGCCGGCTGCAATTTAACAGTACAGTATCTGTATATTCAGGTACTAACTCTGCAATGGCATCAACAAGCGCATCACCACCGCGTAATTGAGTTGGATTATCATCACATACCGAAAAAGCTAACCACACAGGTTTACCTGATTCTTTGGCTGCTGTACAGGCAGCTTTGGCTTCATTGATTGAAGACATAGTTTCACAAATATACAGATCACTATAAGGTGCTTGTAGCGTTACCAGTTGTCGATAAGTCTCAAGAGATTCGCTATATTCAGGTGAACGGTCCGGATGATAGCTAGCAACTAGTGGGGGTAAACAACCTGCTATTTTAACCTTGGGCTTTAGCTCCGCTCGGTTAATCGCGTCCAGGGCAGCTTTGCCTGCTAGTGCATGCAGTGTTTCAAGTTTATCACTCGCGTTATTCAGTTGTAAGCGTTGTGGGGTGGCTGTATAGGTGTTTAAAGTAATGATTTGCGCCCCAGCTTGAATAAAATCATAGTGCAAATCAGCCACTAAATTCGGTTCATGCAACATAATATCAGCCGACCACATCGTCGTGACTTCACGTTCTGACCTAGCTAATAGTTCTTGGCCCATTCCGCCATCGAGTATGATCATTCTAAAATCGCCATGCTATAAAACGGCTAGCTTTTGCACCTTGTGCCATGTTTATAGTCTTGCAGTCTGTTGCGCCAACTGATTTAGCTAGTTTGGTTAATGGTGCGACGTTGTCCTTCTTGGATAATAACGACGTAAACCACGTCACTTGATCTTTAAAATCAACACTTTCGCGGATCATCTTCGAGACAAAGCTCAGCTCACCGCCATCACACCACAACTCATTATGCTGGCCGCCAAAGTTAAGGGATGATTGATGTGTTGCTGTGGAATCGTTGCCACGTCGTTTTTGGCTATGTCTAGCCAAATTGCGGTTCTTCTTGCGACTACCACTCATTGCGTCTTCGGCTGATGCATGAAATGGCGGGTTACACATACTAAAATCAAATATTTCGCCCTCTTTGATAATACCTGCAAATATGGCGTTGCGATTAGTTTGCAAGCGCACATCAATTAGTTTTTTCAGATTTGAATTTGATTGCGCAATCAAGGCTGCGTTTTTATATGAAGCTTGTTCAATGTCACTACCAATCATTGTCCAGCCGTAACTTTGTGAGGCAACGATAGGGTAGATCAAATTGGCGCCGGTACCTATGTCCAAGCCTTTAGCTAAAACGCCCGATTTAAGCTCTAGTAAATCAGCAATGTAATGCACATAATCGGCTCTACCTGGCACCGCAGGACATAAAAAACCAGCAGGAATATCCCAGTTCATTACTTGATAATATTGCTTTAATAAAGCTGAGTTTAACGCTTTAACTGCAGAAGGCTGTGAAAAATCAATGGTTAATTTGCCAACTGGATTGGGGGCTAAACATGCCTGTAATGGCTTATGTAATTGCGCAAGCTGGGTA
The DNA here is from genome assembly GCA_002292215.1 of Glaciecola sp. UBA983. Classification (GTDB taxonomy): domain Bacteria; phylum Pseudomonadota; class Gammaproteobacteria; order Enterobacterales; family Alteromonadaceae; genus Opacimonas. Next base: position 4,684 of record DBBN01000123.1, read on the forward strand.
AAGTCATAACCTTGATTATGCGGATTACGAGGATGCATTTCGGCTTTTGCATGTGGCTGATTTTGTTTCATTACTAGTCACTAGGAGCTTTTGTTGTCGTTATTGTATCTTATTTGCTAGGTAATGTTGACAACATGGCCTAACAATCGTGTGATTTGTGATTAAATAATCCGTGTATTTGTACTATAGTAGCAAAATCTCAGTTAAAACAATCATTAAGGTTTTGTTATGTCCGACTTGTCATCAAAGCAATCTACACCTTCTGCACCTTTCAATGTTAACAAACTATTTGGGTTTATAGCGTTGCTGTTAGGCATGTGTAGCGCCATATTAATTGCGTTATCCTATTGGGTAATCTCAGGGCCGGTAGTGATTGGATTTTTTGTGAGTTTCGTGTTGTATTTATACACTCATAACAAATATTCCGGTTTTGCATTTACCTTTATGATCCTGTCGGCGGTCGCCACGGCTTTGTATTATCCTAGCGTATTTCAAAGTGTTGGCGGGGTAGAGCTCAAATCCTTTATCGTGCCTTTGTTGATGATCATCATGTTTGGCATGGGAACTTCAATGAGTGTGCAAGATTTTGTGCGCGTGGGTAAGATGCCTAAAGGCATATTAATTGGTTTAATTTGTCAGTTCTCGATCATGCCTATCGTTGGTTTTGGATTGGCGCTGGCATCGGGTCTACCACCAGAAATTGCCGCAGGCATTATACTGGTAGGTTGTTCACCAAGTGGTTTAGCGTCTAATGTTATGGCTTATATCTCAGGAGCGAACTTAGCGCTATCATTGACATTAACTGCCGTATCCACATTATTAGCGCCCTTTATTACCCCTTTTTATATGTCCTTGTTAGCTGATGAGTTCGTCCCTATTGATGCCATGGCCATGTTTTTAAGTATTAGTAAAATTGTTATTTTACCGCTAGTTGCAGGGTTGATCTTTAATCACCTGTTGCATGGTCGCTTTCCCCTATTAGACAAGGCAATGCCAAAAATATCAATGATATCTATTGGGATCATCATTACCATTATTACAGCAGCTGGGCGTGATAGCTTACTCACAATTGGCGGTGTACTGATACTAGTCGTAATCATTCATAATGCTTTAGGGTATTTATTTGGCTATGGCGGTGCTAAATTATTCGGTATGGATGAAGCTTCATCGCGCACGATAGCGTTTGAAGTAGGCATGCAAAACTCAGGTTTAGCGTCGGGTATAGCACTGGAAATGGGGAAAGTTGCCACGATGGGATTAGCCCCTGCGGTATTTGGGCCGGTGATGAATATTTCGGGCTCTTCGCTGGCAAGTTGGTGGCGAGACAAGCAGCCCAATCATCCCCAAACAAGAGAGACGTTATTATGATATATCCTACCATTGACCAAATCGTTGGCAATACTCCATTAGTAAGATTACAACGTATTGGTCCATCCGATTCGCTCGTTCTAGCCAAATTGGAAGGTAATAATCCTGCCTCTAGCGTAAAAGATAGAGCGGCGTTATATATGATTACCGAAGCTGAAAAAGCGGGTCATATTCACCCTGGCGACACACTGATAGAAGCAACCAGTGGCAATACAGGGATTGCGTTAGCGATGGTGGCTGCAATCCGTGGCTATCGCATGATCTTGATTATGCCTGATAATTTGAGTATTGAGCGTCGAGCTGCAATGAAAGCGTATGGCGCGGAATTAATGTTGGTTTCGAACGGTATGGAAGGAGCTAGAGATCTGGCGGATTCCATGCAGGCACGCGGAGAAGGCTTGATTTTAAATCAATTTGGCAATAGTAATAATCCTTTAGCGCACTATCAAGGCACTGGGCCTGAAATTTGGCGTGATACCAATGGCACGGTGACGCATTTTGTTAGTGCGATGGGGACAACCGGTACAATTATGGGGACCTCGCGGTATTTAAAAGAACAAAATCCTGATGTACAAATCGTGGGTTTACAGCCTTCTGAAGGCAGCCAAATTGCAGGAATACGTCGTTGGTCGGAGGCCTACCTACCCACCATATACGAACCTGAAAGAGTTGATCTGATCATGGACATTACCCAGCATGAAGCGGAAGAAATGACGCGCAAGTTGGCCGTAAAGGAAGGCATTTTTTGTGGTGTTAGTGCCGGTGGGGCGGTTGTGGGTGCGATTAAAGTCGCTGAATCTAACCCTGGTTCGGTCGTGGTGACTATCATCTGCGATCGGGGTGATCGATATTTATCTACCGGTATTTATGAGGCTTAAGGCGAACTTTGACGGGTAAGCCTAATATTGATAAAGCGTTAAAGAAAAGCCACTAATGTTATTGTTAGTGGCCTTTTCGTGATTGTAGTCACATCCCAATGAAATGACTTATTTTTTAAACGTATAACTGGCATTAGCCATATTGTCCTCGCGTATATTTACTTTCCCCGAAAACGTTTGTGAAATATCACGTATTTCAACATTCCCTGTACGAAAGCGATCTAAATGTGAAGCAACGGCATCATTGGCGTTCATCAATGCAAAGTTAACAACATTTTCGCCATTACAATGTAACTTATTGGCAATCAATTTGTAACTTCTCAGCTTCATCGTGGTTGGTCTAAACTCTTGAATTTTCAACTTCATTTGTTGTTTGGAGCCAGTAGCCGCGACCACACACAACTCACTAGCAAACGACGTATCTTGTGCAGTAAATTGTGGTTTAGCAAATGCTGCTGATGATAATGCGGTTAATACAACTAAGGTACTGACTTTAACGATACTCATGATGTTTCTCCATTTTGGGTTGTTATTAATTTAAGTGTAATGATTTATTACATTTAAAGATGATGCATATTTAAAACGTTGGTCGTATATTTACTTTAAAATGGCTTATCTAATGTTGGATTGGTAATGATGACTGACTTTGGTTCTATAAGTTTATGCTTACCCTTCCCGGTATACATAAATTCCATTTCCTTTACATGTTGTATGTCGTTGCTTGTGAAATGACCTCTTAAAGAATAAATTTTCTCTTCTATTATTCTTTTATCTCCGGCGGAGAAAATCCATCCGAGTCTCATGATCCCACCGTATTTATGAAATTCACACTGTGAATGATACTCGGAAGTTGCTTCAACACCGATCTTGAATTTCAATCTAATACTGATATGTAACCCATTCCATCGTGTATCACAGGCAATGATAGCGTTAGGGAATAAACGTTTATCACCTAACGTAAAATGCTTAATCTTGATATCCAAACTATCAATCAATTCCAATATTTCACTATTTTCATGTTTAAAATTAATTTGATTATAAAATTTTTTTTGTAATGAAATGCTGGTGGGTTTAGGTTCATTTATATTATTGAACATGTTTAGGTACCCTGCATTGAATATAATTTTTTGTTAAGAACACATATATTTTAGTTGGTAGGTTAATGTATTGCATGTAGAGGTTTTTTATAATGGTGTTTTTATTTTTGGACTGAGTTTTGCTTATGAATTTAAAAAAATTAAGTTATTTGTTATTTGATTTGGTTATATTGGGGAAGGGGAGTTTTTTTTATAAGTATATTAATGATATAGCGTGTTTTTTAGTCCGAATGCTTTAAAAAAAGTGAGGTTTGTAGACTTTTACCTCATTTTATACATACATATTTTCTGTATATCTTACTTTTTTATAAGAAATTACCGACAAAAAAAAGAATGTAAAAAAATGTAAAAAA
>DBBN01000038.1:0-43934 GCA_002292215.1 Glaciecola sp. UBA983
AATACCGACATGGTTAATCGTGACAACATACTCGCGGTGCCAGTTCAAGCAGTGATCAGAACGGGGGCGCAAGATCGTGTAGTGCTCGCATTAGGCGATGGTCGATATAAATCTATAGCAGTGACAATCGGTAACCAATTCAACGATGTATATGCGGTTATTGATGGCTTAGTTGCTGGTGATGAGGTTGTGACGTCAGCGCAGTTTTTATTGGACTCTGAAAGTAGTATTAGTTCTGACTTCCTGCGTATGGAAGCGCCTTCGCAAGTACCTATGCAGATACCTTCTCACGTACCTGTGCAAAAGAGCGAAATAACCAGTGCCTGGACGCACGCCACCGTCAATGACGTTATGGTTAGTGACCGCCTCGTGAATCTCACACACGGACCACTTGATGCCTTTAATATGATGGGCATGACAATGAATTTTGCAGTTGCAGCGGAGATTGATATTCAACAATTTCAAGTTGGAGACCAAGTTCATGTCGAGATTGTAGAGGGTATGTTTGGTATGTATCAAATCAACACGGTGCATTTTACCCGTGATATGGATGACATGGACTCAGAGCATGATCAAGGAGAGCAGCAATGATTACGGCGATTATCCAATGGTCAATTCACAATCGTTTTTTTGTATTGCTGGCAACGCTTATGGTGGTGGGAGGCGGTTTATATTCGTTAAAAAACACCCCCGTAGATGCGATACCCGACTTATCTGATGTGCAGGTGATTATCAAAACATCCTACCCAGGACAAGCGCCACAGGTGGTTGAAGATCAGGTTACGTACCCATTAACCACTGCGATGCTGTCTGTGCCTGGTGCTAAAACGGTACGCGGCTTTTCATTTTTTGGTGATTCTTATGTGTATATTATTTTCGAAGACAGTACTGATATATATTGGGCAAGAAGTCGGGTGTTGGAGTATCTATCACAGGTTATCCCAAGTTTACCAAGCGCAGCTAAACCCCAATTAGGGCCCGATGCAACGGGTGTGGGTTGGGTATATATGTATGCGTTAACTGATCCTAGTGGAAAGCACGACTTGAGTGAGCTTAGAAGTATTCAAGATTGGTTTTTAAAATACGAATTACAAACTGTGGCGGGTGTGTCAGAAGTTGCGACCGTTGGTGGGATGGTCAAACAATATCAAGTCATCGTTGATCCTCTGAAATTACAAGCATTGAATATCCCATTAGCGCATGTACAAATGGCACTACAACGGGGTAATCAAGAAACCGGTGCTTCAGTGATAGAAATGGCCGAGGCCGAATATATGGTGCGCACAACTGGGTATATTTCTAGTATCGAAGATATCCAGAATATTCCGATAGGCTTAGACGTAACTACTGACAATCGCAGTATTCCGATTTTGATTAAGGATCTTGCCCAAGTAGAAGTAGGGCCACAAATGCGCAGAGGCTTAGCGGATCTGAATGGGGAAGGTGAAACCGTGGGCGGAATAGTGGTAATGCGTTTTGGTGAAAATGCCCAAACCACCATTGATGGGGTTAAAGCTAAACTTGAATCGTTACAAAATAGTTTGCCCGATGGCGTTGAGGTCACGACCGTTTATGATCGCTCTGGGCTAATTGAACGCTCAATTGATAATTTAACGCATAAAATCCTTGCTGAATTTGCTGTTGTTGTTTTAATTTGTGTGGCGTTTTTATTCCATGTTAGGTCATCTCTGGTTGCCATTATCAGTTTACCCATCGGTGTACTGGTGGCTTTTATTGTGATGCATATGCAAGGTATTAATGCGAATATTATGTCATTAGGCGGTATTGCTATTGCAATTGGTGCCATGATTGACGGTGCCATCGTCTTAGTGGAAAACATGCATAAGCATATTGAAAAAACACCTCTTACCGATCAAAATCGTTGGCAGGTTGTCAGCAAATCGGCCTGTGAAGTTGGTCCGGCATTGTTCTTTAGCTTGCTTATTATTACCGTGAGTTTTGTACCCGTATTCACGCTTGAAGCACAAGAAGGCAGGATGTTCTCACCACTAGCCTACACCAAGACCTATGCGATGGCCGCGGCAGCAATATTAGCCATTACGTTGGTGCCAGTGCTAATGGGCTATTTTGTGCGCGGTAAAATAGTGCCTGAATATAAAAATCCAATTAACCGTTTATTGATTGCGGGTTATCGTCCTTTATTGACCAAAGTTTTACAGTTCCCCAAAACCACTATCGCTTGTTCGATGGTGATTTTGGTTATTGGATTTTGGCCGGTTAGTCAAATTGGTAGTGAGTTTATCCCCCCATTGGATGAAGGGGATCTTATGTATATGCCGACTACCTATGCAGCAGTGTCCATTAGTGAAGCGAGAGATATACTGCAACAAACAAACAAACTGATCAAAACCATTCCTGAAGTTCACACTGTGTTTGGTAAAGTCGGGCGGGCAGAGACCGCAACTGATCCGGCTCCTTTGACGATGATTGAAACCTTTATTCAGATGAAACCAAAAAATCAGTGGCGTGAAGGGATGACGAGCGAATCGTTAATCGGTCAGTTAAACCAAACTGTTAATTTCCCTGGTCTTACCAATGCTTGGGTCATGCCCATCAAAACACGTATTGATATGTTGGCGACTGGGATTAAAACCCCAGTTGGCATTAAGATCGGCGGTCCTGATTTGAATGTGATCCAAGACATAGGACAAAGGATCGAAAAGGTGTTGTCTAATGTTCAGGGAACAGCTTCGGTATACGCAGAGCGTGTTTCGGGTGGGCGTTATATCACTATTGATATTAATCGGTTAAACGCTGCTCGATATGGTTTAAATATTGCCGATGTGCAAGCATTTATAGCCAGTGCGGTAGGAGGCGTGAACTTAACTACCAGTGTAGAAGGGTTAGAGCGCTACCCTGTGCAAGTGCGTTTTCCTCAATCGTATCGTGATTCACCAGAACAACTGCGACGTTTGCCTTTTGTTACCCCGTCTGGCGCGCATATTGCCTTGGGTGAGATTGCAGATATTAACATTGTAGATGGGCCGCCAGGGATCAAAAGTGAGAATACGAGACCAAATGGTTGGGTATATATTGATATAGACAATATAGATATCGGTCACTACGTCAATACGGCTATGCAAGTGGTAAGCGATAATATCGACTTGCCAACGGGTTATTCCCTCACGTGGAGTGGACAATATGAATATATGGAGCGTGCTAAAGCAAAATTGACGTATGTTATTCCGTTAACGTTGGCGATCATTGTTGTGTTGCTGTATGCGAGCTTTCGTCGCTTTGCACAAGTTGCGATGATTATAGGCACGTTACCCTTTGCATTAATCGGGGGGATTTGGTTACTATATTTGGAAGGGTTTAATTTTTCAGTGGCAGTCGGCGTTGGGTTTATTGCATTGGCGGGTGTAGCGGTTGAAATCGGTATTATTATGCTGACTTATTTAGATAGTAAGTTTACTGAATTAGGTAATAAATTTACAAGCGAACAACTCAAACAGGCAGTGCTAACAGGCTCCGAAATGCGTATTCGACCGGTTATGATGACCTCCACTTCGATCATATTTGGGTTGCTACCAGTTATGTATGGTACAGGAACCGGTTCAGAGGTAATGAGTCGGATAGCTGCACCTATGGTGGGTGGCATGGTCAGTGCGTTAATACTAACGTTAATTGTATTGCCAGCAGTGTATTTTGTATGGAGAAAGCGGCCTGAATTATAGTGCCGCTTCACGCTCAATGTGTTTGAGAATTGACAAAAAACCTTTGGCACCTAACTGACTAAAACGTTTATCAATGAGCCAACCAATCAATGGCATCTGGATAAAACCTTGGGATTCCCAAGATACATGAGTGTGTTCAGCATCCACAGCGGTAAGTTTAATCGAGCCTAAGGTATGTCTAATATCGACGGGCTTTGAGGATTCAATGTGATAATCCATGCGGGTAGGGCGTTCAAACACGGTGATCCGCTCCATCAATTGCAATGGACCAACGTGGAGTTCGCGAAGTGCCCCTAAGCCATTAGGTTCGGATTCACCCGTTTCAACTAAATTAGCAAACTTACACGCTTTAAAACGGTTATATGATTGGTGATCACTAATCGCTTCAAATACTGCTTCAATCGGTAAAGCAATCTTGTATTGGACATTAATATCAAACATGGAAGACCTAAGTAAATAATATCATTAAGAAAATATCTTAACAGAATATGCATTAAGATGTCTGCTTTCGAGCATTAGGTTTACGACGCTTCGCTTTACCCCTGAAGCTAGCAGCACCTAACCCGTTTAAACCGGCAGGGGTAAACGTATGGCTAGTTTCAATGAGTTGCTCAAGTTGCTGATTTAATGGGGCCATCAAATGGTTGTAGGTACTTTGTCCTGTACATATTGCCGATAACTGTGACTCCCAACGCGCAGTCATATCTGGGTAAGTCGCCTCATCAGGCAATGCCTTGATCAGCGTTTGCCCTGTTACCGTAGAAGTAATGGATTTACCTGAACGGATTAAATATTTACGCGTAAACAGTAATTCAATAATACTCGCTCTAGTGGCTTCGGTACCTAAACCGTCGGTATCACGTAGTACTTTTTTTAATTGTGGATCGCTTACATGTGCACTGATACCTGTCATTGCAGCCAATAAAGTTGCATCCGTATAAGGTTTGGGTGGGCTTGTTTGCTTATCAACGCATTCGGCTTGTAATGAGTTCAGACATTGGTTAAGTGTTAGCTTAGGCAATGACGGGGGCAATGAAGTTGACAATGCTGGGGAATGCTCGTCTGAAGATGTGGCGGTCTTCTTGGTAGAACGAATCAATATAGATTTCCAACCTTGGTTAATCAATTCATTAGCTGAAGCAACAAACTGACCATTCTGAATGTCCACCGTTACGCGCGTTTCATAATATTCATGTTTAAGCATAAATTGAGCCACGTAATTCCGGCTGATTAAGCCATATACATCCGCTTCACGACCACTTAATTGCTGAGTCTTTTTATTAGTCGGAATAATGGCATGGTGGGCATCTACTTTGCTATCGTTCCACGCTTTTGATTTGTGCTTGAGTGAATAGTCACCTTGAGTCAAAGTATCGTTAATAAGCACACCTTGTTGCCCCAATAATGACGCGTTATGTTTAATGGATTGCAAAATAATAGCGGCTTGTGCAAAGTGCCCATTTGGTAAATAACGACTATCAGAACGAGGGTAGGTGATAAGCTTGTGGCGTTCGTATAAAGTTTGACAGATATCTAATACTTGTTTAGCTGATAAACCAAAGGCTTTGTTTGCATCGATCTGTAAAGACGATAAATTATAAGGTAATGGTGCTGGTTGCGATTTTTGGCTGCGTTTCAGCGCTGTAACTGTTGCCGGTTGGTGACTAACTCGCTGCACGACATTCTGGGCTAATGCTTTAGATAAATTACGTCCTTGATCATCCAAATATGGCTTGCAGGTTTCACTTGGTATCCATTTAGCTTTAAACAAACTACCTTGTTCGGTAGTCAATGTTGCCCATACTTCATAATAGGCCTGACTAACAAAAGACTCAATTAACCAATCTCGGCGCACCACTAAACCTAATAATGGAGTTTGTACACGACCGACCGATAACACACCTTTATAGCCAGCATGTTGGCCTTGTATTGTATAGGCTCGCGTTAGATTAATACCATACAACCAATCAGCTCTTGATCTCGCTAAGGCTGAAGTGGATAGGGCAATGAACTCTCGATTATCTCGTAATGTGTTAATCGATTGCGTTACCGCTTTAGGTGTTAAATCATTGATTAAGCAACGTTGGATACTATTTTTTTGTGTCGGTGTTACACCGAGATAATGAATGACCTCATCAACTAACAACTGACCTTCACGATCTGGATCACCTGCATGGACAATAGATTTTGCTTTTTTTATTAGTTTAGCGATCACATTCAATTGCTTTGCAGTTTTGGTTTTTGGTTGCAGTTGCCATTGTTCCGGTATGATCGGTAGGTGGTCGTGTGACCATTTTTTAAATGAAGGATCATAGGCTTCAGGTTGTGCTTGTTCTAACAAGTGACCAATACACCAAGTTACCGTATCACCATTTGCTGCGACAATGTAACCGGATGACTTTTTTAATGGCTTAGGTAAGGACTCTGCAATAGCGCGACCTAAACTAGGCTTTTCAGCAATAAATAACCGCATAAATAAATAACCATACTTAATCATGATAAAACACTGGTTAAGTATACAGTGGTTAATATGCAAAGCAATAGATCGATGGTTCAGGAATGTAGGGATATCCCCAAATGCCTATTACGAACATGTTATAAGTATTGTATAAAGATAAAGTAATAAAAAAGCCTTAATTCACTTATTCAAACGCAATTTGTAAAGGCAAACAATCGCTGTCTTTTCCTATTATCATACTGCTATCGACTCTAATACCGCAGCCTGCATAGTGTCCTTGAGCAGTAAATGTGCTTATTTGTACATATTGCTTATCAATTTTGGGTAATGTAAAAAGCTGCTGATAAATCATAGGTCGATCATCAAAATACCCCGTTTTCTCCGCGAGAGTTTTACTATCACTTGAAACTAACTGAATGTTAGCACCGCATCGACCTACAATTGGTTTAGAGACGTATCCATTGTCTTTGAGTTCATCGTTAAGTGCATAATCTGCATTTAACAAATATGGATGATTAGGAAACATACGCCATAACACCGGAAGTATAGCTTTATTGCTCGGGATTAAAGTCCACAATGGCTCAAACACCATAATATGGTCGTTTAACAATACATCCGCCAAATTGAGGGGTAGATCATGGTTGTTTGCGTTTGTTGTTTCGGTCGTTGTTTCATTAATTTCATTTGTAATAACGTCAGCAAAACGCAAGTCGTCCAGTGCCGTTTCCCATGCCCAGGTTTTCCAAATCCAACGTAACGTATTGCCGTTTTCGTCAATAACATCACCACTTTTTGTTTTGCGTAAGCTGTCTAGCCCTTGTATCAGTTCGCATATGTACCCAGCGGCTTCAATAGCTGATTTCATAAAAAGGGCATGGTAGGTTTCCTCAGGATCATTATCTTGCAATACATGCACCAGTCCATCTATCTCGCACTTTTTCCACGCTTTAACGAGTTTCTTAAATAGCTTATCACCAGCATCAACACCGCCTTTAACTTCGTTGTGTTGCAGCCACTTGCCTTGAACTTTACCCACTTCCATATAACACGAGGCAGAATCACAATTATATTCGTAAACTTTCAAACCCTCAGCACTCATGGCAAAATCAAATCGGCTAGTAATAAGCTGATTGGTTCGATTTTCCCACGACTTGCGGATTTTAGGTAGAATGGCTTCAGGTAATCCAAATTGTGTAAGTAGAGTAGGGTGAGCTAATACATAATCTGTCGCTTGCATAAACATTAAATGTAATTCGTCACTTGCGATTTCAAGCGCATCGGCTGCCTCCGGCGTAATCTGATAATAATTATGTGCAAACTGATCAGATGTATAAAGCTTGTGGCCGCCCATTGCCGTAACAAACGCATTCTCATCTTCATTAGCGATGTTTAGCCAAGGTAAATTTTGTATTTTTGCAACTGTCGTTGAATTTGAATGAGTTGCAGTTTGGAGGGCCTTGATATTGAACTTGGTTTTATCGACCTGAGGTTGCACATAAGCAAAATCCGCATTGGATGTTTGGATCATCCAACCAAGAATATTAGTGCCAGTTGATGGGCACTGTAACCAATAGTCGCCAGATACTCCGACTTTCGCTTTTATAGTCCTTGAATAAGCTTGGCCGTCTGGCCACTTTTTAAAATCCATATTTTGTTCAGCAATGTGGATTTTATCGTCAAATACTTCAGTAATAATAGCGACATGGCCGGTTTCTTCAAAGTGGCCACCTTCTTCCCATATTAACAATGAGCCTATTTCAGGAGGGCGAGTTGCACCGTTCTTAAAGGCATATAACGGTAATTCTATATTAGTTGTTAGATCACGAACCGAAGTGAGTTCAAATATCTCATATGCCATGGCGACATTGTTAAATATGTATCCTTTATTAATATATAACCAACGGCGTGCAAATTCGACACACTGCCATTTATAGCCAAGATAGATACCATCGACATAACTGTGAAAGTCGTGGCGTGTCATGTATTCATTATTATTGACAGTTTTGTAATCACTCGAGTATGCAACGACACCTCCAGTTGAGGTGCCCATTGCTTTGCCAAATGCTAGGTCATTCATATTCTTGATCGCTTATATAAAAAGGCAAAGGGGAATGTAATTTGTTAAAAAGACTTACTCATACAGTAAACACATTAAAAACTCACCAACCAACACCATGCACTTCCACTCTAATAGTTAATTTAACATAATATACATTATGTGAACTTATGGTAATAGCTGCGGGCATAAGTGGCGTATCAGTAAATATAGACTAAGATTACAATGATATAATAATTAAAAAGTAACTAACGTCGATATGACTTTAATAAATGAAGAAATGCAACTTCGTTTACTGCTGATAGACAATGATCCGGTTCAATCCAAGGTGAAGAGTTTTGCATTGAGTAAACACTTTGATATTGTTAGAGTAAAAAATACAAAGGATGCGAAAACCGCATTATTAATTGCTCAAAAACAAGATAGCCCGTTTGATTTAATCTTAATTGATATGCTGCAGCTGGGAGAAAGTTATATTGATGTCAATGACCTATTGAAAAATGTACATTACATGAATCAACCTCACATCTTTGTGATGTCAATCATTGATACACTGCAACAATACATCGAACAGATGCCTTTGCATAAAATGGATGTAGTTCTCAAGCCGATATCGAGCAAAAACTTATTACAACGCATTGAATCGCATATATCTGACTATAAACCTGCTCGCCACAAAACTAACCCATTTGTATTAGATGATGCCAGTGCGCAAAAAGACTTTAATTTTTTTATGCAGCATTTATCTAAATCATGGATTGAATGTATTCGTGCGGATGAACACATCACGCTTATTGCGTTAAACATCGATTACTTTCAACTGCTTAAAGCTCATGCCGGTAACAACACCATCTGTCATTATCTTCGGATGATGATGAGTATCTTACATTCGATTATATATCGTCAAAATGATTTAGTCGTTAGATCAAGGCGGGATGATTTTTATATCTTATTGCCGGGTTGTTCTGAGTTTGGAGCGAAGCATAAGATAGCGTTGATTAATAAGTTTGTTGTTCAAGCACTCATGCCACATGATATATCCCCTGTGTCACCTTTCGTTTCAGTATCAACGGGTTTTATTACCCAAAAGCCGAATACGATAGATGAAATCCAAATATTTTTTGATTTAGCACGTGCACGATTAGATCACAGTAAAACGTTACGAGACCAGATAATTGCACAGTCAAATTTAGCCTGAATATGCTGACGCGATCCAATCATTATCATCCATCTAAACACCCTGATATCTCGTCCATTGAGTATTACAAGCTTATCGACAGATTGAGATAGATAATTAACGTGCTTTTACCCGATTACCACTGCATCGTTTAGAGCAATATTTTACATCTGCCCAGTTTTTTTCCCATTTTTTTCGCCATGTAAATGGCCGTTCACATACAGGACACATTTTGCTAGGTAAATCGGCTTTTTTCATCGTAATGATTCGTTGTTTGGGTTAATCATCTGCATCTAAAGATATTAAAAAAGTATCTGCATCCGCGATTGCCGCATCGAGTTTCTCCGGCGCCATTTTATCCATAGTCCTATAAATCATACCCATACGATGATTACTAGACAATACATCACGATGACGGTGCAAAAAATCCCAATACAAATAATTAAATGGACACGCCCCCTCACCTGTTTTAACGGTAACTTTATATTCACAATGCTTGCAGTAATTAGACATTTTATTGATATACGCACCACTCGCTGCATACGGCTTACTAGCCAATATCCCTCCGTCAGCGTAGAGCACCATACCTGAAACATTAGGTAATTCGACCCATTCATAGGCGTCACCATAAACGATCAAATACCATTCATTGACTTCTTCTGGGGATAACCCCGTCAATAAGGCAAAATTACCTAGCACCATTAATCGCTGAATATGATGGGCATACGCGTGCTCTTTGGTATCCTTGATACATTGCGCCAAACAATTCATTTTGGTTTTACCTGTCCAGAAAAACTCAGGTAACTTGCGCGTCGCATTTAGGTGATTTTTATTGACGTAATCGGGCATCACAAACCAATATAACCCTCGGACATATTCACGCCAGCCGATCACTTGTCGAATAAACCCTTCAACCGAATTTAATGGTATTGCTGGTTGTTCTGGATTGTGTGCATGAGCGTAATACACTTGTTCAACTCGTGTCACCACTTCATGTGCCGTTAATAAACCGCTGTTTAAATAAAACGAAATATGCGAATGAAAAAGCCAAGGCTCATCTTGCATCATCGCATCTTGATATTGACCAAAATTAACCAAGCGTTCCTGAATGAAAGTGTCTAACACTTTTAGTGCTTGCTCTCGAGTCACACCATAGTGAAAATGCTCCCAATCACCAAAATGGTCGGCAAACTGAGATTTAACCAACTCAATCACCTCTAAAGTAATGTCATCTGGGAGAAACTGAGTATTCTGAGGCAACTCGATATCTTTGGGTAGCTTAGCGCGATTATCAGCATCATAGTTCCACTTCCCACCTTCAGGCTGTCCATCATGCAATAAGCAATTGAGCTTTCGGCGCATTTCACGGTAGAAAAACTCCATGCGTAATTGTTTTTTGCCTGTCGCCCAAGTCGAGAACTCTTCAATTGTTGCAATAAACCGATCATCAGCACGGATCTCTACCGGACAGGCTAACGCAGCAGACCAACTCAACATATCTTGATGTACTCGATACTCACCTGGAAATGTACATACGATTTGAGCACACCCATATTGTGTTTTTCTATAAGCGACTTCAGAGGCTAATGAACCTTGATTATCTTGTGCGTCATAGTAGGTATAATGAACTTGATAGCCTTTTTGTTTTAACTCTAAGGCAAAATGACGCATAGCTGAAAAAATATAAATGATTTTCTTTTTATGGTGTTTGACATAAATGGCTTCAGAGCGCACTTCGGCAAGTAATACCACATCATTGTCAACATCGATACCTTCAAGTGCTGAAAGGCTATGCGTTAACTGGTCACCTAAAATTAACCGTAAAATTTTAGGTGTTTGCATGTAAAGCGTCCTCTTTACTTTTAGCAAAAGTCTCTAACGCGCGTTGTCGTGAAACTTTTAAATCAACCAAAGGCTTAGGGTAGTTGTGACCTAAAACAACATCACATGCTTGTAATATATTACTAGGGGCTTCCCAAGGTTTATGAATGAACTTAGGTGGAAGCTTGCGCAGTTCCGGACAGTAGTGTTTGACATATTCGCCCTCTTTATCGAATTTTTCACCCTGTAGAATCGGATTAAATATCCTAAAATACGGAGATGCATCAGCCCCACTACCCGCCACCCATTGCCAAGATGCACTGTTAGCAGCCATATCAGCATCGAGTAAACAATCCCAAAACCATCGTTCGCCAGCACGCCAATCAACTAATAAGTTTTTAACTAAAAACGAACCTACGATCATACGTACACGATTGTGCATGTAACCGGTTTGGTATAACTCGCGCATGCCAGCATCAACAATAGGTATGCCTGTTTGACCTCGTTGCCAAGCGTGTAAGTCTTGTGGATCATTGCGCCAAATAAACGTATCAAACTTGGAGTTAAAATTTTCTGTTGGGATATGAGGAAAATGAAACAGCAAATAATGACTAAATTCACGCCAACCAAGTTCACTTAGATACGTATCACAATGTTCATTCTCAGGATCATTGGCATAAGCATCTTTGAGTGCATACCACACGGTATTAATAGAGATCTCACCAAAATGTAAATACGGTGATAACAAAGATGTACCTGTAACGGCAGGGATATTGCGATCTTCTCTGTATTGTCTTGATGCACCAGCAATAAAGGTGGCCAGCCTATCAGCCGCTCCCTGTTCACCGGGTTGCCACATTTTTTCAATAGACCCATACCAATGAATATCAGGGAGTAAGCCTAAGTCAGCAAGTTCAATTCGAGTCGCAGAGTTAGACGTACACCAATCGATGCTCAAGTCCATTGATTGGGGGTAGCGCGGCTCGGTGCGAGTTAGACACCCTTTGCGATAATAGGGCGTAAAGACTTTATAAGGCGTGTTGTCCTTTTTTAAAACCTGCATCGGCTCCCATAACAAATGACCATTACAAGAAAGTACTTCAACATCGTGCTGCTTTAATTGGGTTTTGATATTTGAATCACGTGCAATCTGCCATGGTTCATAACAGCGATTCCACAATACATGTGTCACGTTATGTTCAGCCATTAATGCTTGTAGTATGGCTAATGGTTCACCTGAGAATAATTGAAGTGAACTTTCAGTACTGGTAGACAAAGATGTAAGTGACTGATGTAACCACCACTTTGACGCACCACCAGGTTGGGCTTGTGACGGAGCAGTATCATCTTGTATGTAAATGGGTAACACTTTCGCCTTGACGCCATCCACAATAGTGTTTTGAGCGATATCGACAGCATGAAAAAGTGCAGGATTGTCTTTGAGACGTAAATCGTGGCGAAACCACATGATGATGACAGGTTTGGACATAATATCTAATAATCATATAAGTTATAAGGTAATTACGATACAACACCTGTTTTTGTTCAATATTTTATAAAAAAATTGCAGTTAACAATCTTCCTAGCGCAAATCTACGTACTAGTTTGTATTGTTAGTGAGTTTTATATTTAGGTATGGGAATGAACACAGGTTTATATTGGTTTGAGCATGATTTACGTTTACAAGACAATCAAGCATTATCGCAGCTGTTACAAGAGGTTAAACAAGCGCATTTAATCTATATTTTTCAACCTAAGTGGTTTGTAGTCAATGATTTTGGTCACTGTGCAATGGGTCAGCACCGATACCGTTTTTTGCGCGAATCTTTACACGATTTACAGCAACAACTAAACAGCAACGGACAGCAGTTGCATATTTATTATGGGGAGCCTGATACAATCATAATGAAGCTACATGAGCAGTATGAATTTACGCATGTTGCGAAGCATTTTCATACTGGTGTGTATGAATGTAATCAATTTGAGCGCATGAGTCAGCTTTTGCAGAGCGATAAAGTCAACTCTAAGCCGCAAGTAATGACTGCAAATAGCTATACATTATTTAATGAAAACGATTTGCCTATGTCTGTTGCAAATTTACCCGACGTCTTTTCTCCATTTCGACGCAAGGTAGAAAAAGATGCAAAACCACAAGCCCCGATAAAGCTAGATCTTAACTATCTACCCGCTCCTTGCGAGTCAGAGCCTAGTATTGCTAACGACTTACCTAAAATATTAGGGTCAGATCCAATTTTAGCAAAGCATAATAAAACGGTACAGCAACTGATCGGTGGCGAAACACAAGCACGTGCACAAATGCAATATTATACCTTTGGTACACAAGGTCTAAGTACATACAAAGAGACCCGCAACGGTTTAGAGGGCTGGGATTTTTCGAGTAAATTATCACCATGGTTAGCTGCTGGATGTATCTCTGCAAGACAAGTCGCTGAATGGATCAACGAATATGAAGGTACCTATGGTGCCAATGATTCTACTTACTGGTTATTTTTTGAATTATTATGGCGTGAGTTTTACCAATGGCAGCAGTATAAATATGGTCATCACATGTATCAGCATAAGGGCATTCAACAACACACTCCAACCGGTGGCCATCAACCTGACATGTTTGTTCGATGGTGTAATGGTTCAACCGACTACCCAATTATTAACGCCTGTATGCGCCAACTTAAACACACTGGTTTCATGTCTAACCGTGGTCGACAATTAGTCGCGAGTTGCTTGGTGCATGAACTGGGGTTGAATTGGCAATACGGCGCGGCCTATTTCGAACAAATGTTAATAGATTTTGACCCTGCGAGTAACTGGGGAAATTGGCAGTACTTAGCAGGTGTTGGCAGTGATCCACGAGGACTAAGACGTTTTAATTTGGCAAAACAAACCCAAACGTACGATCCCGATGGCGAGTTTATTGCTTATTGGTCGAGCTATACGAGTTTGTAATGAAGCCACCTATCGATATTATATGGTTTAAGCGCGATCTGCGTTTACGCGACCACCAGCCCTTGTATCAAGTCATGCATAATCCAAGACCGGTATTAATGTTGTATGTATTTGAGCCTGAAGTGATTGCGGATCCACATTACTCCGAACGACATTGGCGATTTGTGTATCAGTCACTGATGGATCTGCAAGCACAACTGCAACCCTTTAACACCCAGATCTTGATATGGCACACAGATATATTTACCGCACTTAACCAAATTGAACAGGATTATCAAATTGTTAATTTGCTAAGTCATGAAGAAATCGGTTTGGATGTAACGTATCAACGTGATCAATCACTTATCCCATATTTACAACAACGCGTTATCAAATGGATCGAATTTCCGTACTCGGTTGTCCGCAGAGGTTTGCACCACAGACGTGACTGGGGCAAGTATTGGCAGCAGCAAATCGAGACACCCTGCGCGGATGCCAATATGGCATGTATCGATTTTATAAATATTGCCAAATTGACAATATTGCATCGAGATGGCTTTATAAACAAAGGGATACAGCCAATAAATAAAGAATGGCAAGACACTGCCCCGCTCTTTCAAATCGGCGGTGAGCGGCGCGCATGGCATACGTATTATTCGTTTTTAGATGGGCGAGGAAAAAATTATGCGCGTCACATATCAAGCCCGGCACTGTCGAGAAAAAGTTGTACAAGATTATCGCCGTACATTGCTTGGGGTAATATAACGATTAAACAAACCTATCAAAAATTAGAAACATTGGACGAACAAGACTATCCTGGTTGGCGTCGGTCGTTGTCGGCGATGGCATCTAGGTTACATTGGCACTGTCATTTTATTCAAAAATTTGAAAGTGAATGTGCGATGGAACATCGTCCCGTTAACCTTGCATATAACAAGTATCCATATGAAACGGATGAACAAATCATTGCAACCCGATTACGCGCATGGAAGACCGGACGAACAGGGATCCCTATTGTCGATGCAAATATGCGAGCAGTAATTGCGACGGGTTTTATTAATTTTAGAATGCGGGCAATGCTAGTGAGTGTGTTGAGTCATCACTTTAACTTGGATTGGCGTTTGGGCGCACAGCATCTAGCTGCACAGTTTTTAGATTTTGAGCCAGGCATTCATTATCCGCAGTTTCAAATGCAAGCAGGCGTGACAGGAACCAATACAATCCGATTGTATAATCCGATTAAACAATCACAAGAAAAAGATCCACAAGGTGTTTTTATAAAACAATGGGTACCCGAGTTATCAACCTACCCCGATGATATGGTGCACACCCCATGGTTAATTACGCCATTAGAAAAACAGTTATTCGCGATTGATGAGAACGGTACTTATCCAGAACCGATTATAGATATTGATGAAGCTGCTAAAGTTGCTCGTGATCGTTTATGGGGATTTCAAAAAAGCCCTGAAGTAAAACAAGATGCCCGTCGTATTTTAAAAAAACACATAGTCCCTGGACGACGTTAAATGATATAACTAGCTTATAAATTATTATCTTCGAGATACTGGTTCAACATACGTATTTGCCCTTTTTTATAGGCCGCATAGGTTATGCGTAACGCATTGGATAGGACTTCAGAATCTGACCAACTAGTTTTATCCAAAATCTCTTCATAACACTTTAATGCTTGAGGGGTCACATAGCCCCGTACCATTTTTTTACCTAGTTCTTTTTGTTTATCTCGAAAGCGTTTTTGTTTCTCTGCATTCGCATATGGATTTTTTTTGCGCATCAGCGATCTCTTGTCTGCTACATTCTATGTATAGAGTGTAACTTATGAGCGGTTCAGAACGAAAATTTAGCTGTTCTTTTGTTGTTTAATTAACCAATCAAGGACACAATGGTGTTTATTCAGTAAATAATTAATAAAAATCACTGTTCAGACTTGTTAAGCGTACAAGTGTTCGCTAAATTACGCATTCTTAAAAAAGGAATCATAGTATTATGAGTTTAGATAAAAATAGTTACACCCGTGAAGATTTGCTTGCTTGTAGCCAAGGTGAGTTATTTGGCCCAGGAAATAGTCAACTCCCTGCCCCTAACATGTTAATGATGGATCGCATCGTATCTATCACCTCTGATGGTGGTGAACACGGCAAAGGGGAAATCATCGCTGAACTTGATATCACTCCTGATCTTTGGTTCTTTGATTGCCATTTCCCAGGTGACCCGGTTATGCCTGGTTGCTTAGGACTTGATGCCATGTGGCAGTTAGTTGGATTTTTCCTTGGTTGGGAAGGTGGTCCGGGTAAAGGCCGTGCGTTAGGTGTAGGTGAAGTTAAATTTACAGGTCAAGTATTACCAACGGCTAAAAAAGTGACTTATAAAATCACCATGAAGCGTGTTATAAAACGTAAATTATTTATGGGTATGGCTGATGGTACTGTATCGGTTGATGGTCGTGAGATCTATGTTGCTAAAGATTTAAAAGTTGGCTTGTTCCAAGATACTAGTGCTTTTTAATTAACACGCTAGAGTCTGTGTAGACTAGTTTGCTAGATAATAATTATTAGCACATAAAAAAGCTCCGGTACAGGAGCTTTTTTTGTTACCTATGATATGTCATCGCATACCGAAGGTGGTTATTCGGTCTTCAACAGCTTCTCTCCAACCACCTAGCCACTCAGAACGAGTAGTGGATGCTTGAAACGGACAGTTTTCTTTAGCACGGCCAGCAATTCCAGCTTGATACCCTTTTGAATGGGCACGTGACACTTTATCCCTTTTTTGTCTCTTCATTTTCTAACCTCTGTTGCGAATAAAAAATGTTGTTGAAAATTCACTTGATGAATATTCATAATCAACAACCATAGTTTTACGCCTGAGAGAAAGAAGTTACAAGAGGTAATATGAAGAAATTGTTAAGATTAATGACAGGTATCTCTAAGTTAATGAATAATATAGAAATACCTGTTTACAACAAATTCAAATAAAAAATAAGTTTTTATACTTATTAGTTATAAAGAGGATTTATGGATTGAACGTTGACGGCGGCGCCAAAAAATACACTTTCCTAATAACGTAATCAGCAACAATGCGCCAAACGAAAATGACATACTCGCCCCTACTCGCTCAGGGATAGTATCTTCTTCAGTTGTACAATCATCAATTACACCGTTAGCAATAGGATTGAGCTTAACGGTTATAATTTGATCCGTCATGACTTCAGAACCGTCACTAAATAAGACTAATTCACCAGCGGCATCCCGTGCTTGACGATTTACTAACGCATTGGCCAAAATAACGTTGTTATCGTTAATCGCGTTTGCCCCTACGATACTGTAAGGCGAATTACATTCAAGTAAATCATTAAGATTGGTAAACACTTGCGTATTCATGTCATACATAAACGCATTTTTACGACGAGTTGATGCATTATCAAACTCAACCTCCCCTTCCCCTACAACGATATTGTTATTGTTAATATCGCGAGCAATACTTGATGATCCTGGGAAATAATCAGTTGGAAAAACTAATTCATCATTATCAAGGTTATAAGTGTAGAACTTAGTACGCGACGTACCATTGATTTGGGTAGTACCCGTACCGATGATAATATTGTTATTATTAATATCTTTTGCTGTACTTGGGAAATAATCGGCTTTATCAATTAATTCAATTGTTTCGCCATCACGGAACATAGCAGCAGAGTTGAACTTCAACTCTCGGTCAAGATAATAAGTATGTGTTTCACCAACAGCGATCCCTTGATCATTAATCGCTAAAGCAGCATTATAAAACGCTGTATCTGAATTAGTTTCACTGACTGCTTCAGGTGTAAACGGCAATGGGAAGGTTTGTGTTGAAATGATTTGGCCTTGAGCATCAAGTTGCCAAATTGTGGCACGACGATCCATACTTAAGGTCACTGCACCACCAAGAACTAAGTTGTAGTAACACACATCAAGTGGAATATCACCGCGCTCTTCATCATCATTACAAATGGCGATAGCTTCAACCAATTGTTCGGTCATACGTACTGAAGACGTGCCGACAACTTGTAAATTTTGATTAATACTATACGCCTCGCTGAAGCCACCTAATGTCGTTTCACTTGGTGGTAAAGCAACCGTGTTACCATTTAACTGTACAAAGCCACGACGAACAAAGTCTGTAAGTACATAATTAATTTCGACTTCTTCAGCAGTGGTATATGACTGCTTGGTAAATAGACCTTCACCTGAACCAACTACTGTATTACTGTCAAAAATATAGTTTGCTACAGTTTCACTACCAAAAGTATAACCATTAGTCGCTGTGGTTATTTCATCGAAACCTTTAACTCGAACATCAGTCATGCCGTTGTTAACAAAGGACTGATATAGAGCAAACTGCTGACTAGTGATGGAATTACCATTTGAGCCAAAACGAATTAAGCCAATCAAATAATTGTAATCTGCATTATTAGGATTACCTGCTGCTGCTGAATCGACATCTGTCAAATTCGCAATAATAGTCGCATTGTCAAAATCAATTAAGCTTAAATCAATTGGTAGATTATAGATATCTTGCGCTATTACCAACGCATTACCTTCATTATCAATACTGCGCGCAAACACATTAATGGCTAATTCGTTGCTCGTTACTTCTTCTACTTCATATGTCGCTGCCGCTGCAAGTGGAGCAAAGCACGCACTTGTAATAAACGCAGATAATATGAATGTGCGCGACAATTTATGGCGCTTAACGGCCGGTGACTTGGCGAAAACATCAGCTTGCTTCATAAAATTCCTGTTATAACTATTGGTTAAGATTGTTGTAATTCTTCTAATTCGTCCCAGCGAGCATAGGCAGCTTCAAGTGCTTGCTCACATGCGGCTAGGTCATCAATAACGGGTTGTGTATATGAAAAATCCTGAGTATAAAACCCATCTTCATTCATTTTTGCTTGGATCGTCGACACTTTGTTTTCCAAAGTTTCAATCTTTAGCGGTAACTCGGTTAATTCTATATTATCTTTATATGATAATTTTTTATTTTTGTTAGCGACAGGAATGTTTTCTACTGCCTGAACGGGGTTAGGACTGCTCTTGGCTGTAATAGTTCCCTGCTCTTTAGATTTCTTTAGGTCTTGTGCATACCATTCTGCGCTATCGGTATAACCACCTACAAACTCAGAAATGATACCATTGCCCTCAAATACCACACAAGATGACACGACATTATCAACAAATTCCCTATCATGACTGACCAAAATAACGGTACCAGCATAATCAACAAGTAATGATTCTAATAACTCAAGTGTTTCAACATCTAAGTCATTGGTTGGTTCATCGAGGATCAGTAAATTACTCGGTCTTAACATAAGCTTGGCGATCATTAGGCGATTCTTTTCACCACCAGATAATGAACTCACCGGTGCTTGAATACGATCCGGTTCAAATAAATAATCTTGTAGATATGATATTACATGTCGCGGGCGATCATTAATCATGACTTCTTGTTTACCATCAGCGACGCAATCAACTACTTTTTGAGTTAAGTCGAGGGCATCACGGTGTTGATCAAAGTAAGCAACCTCTAGATTGACACCTTGTATAACTTCACCCGAATCGGGTTGTAGCTTTCCGAGTAACAATTTAATCAGCGTTGATTTACCACACCCATTGCTACCAATAAACGCAATTTTATCTCCACGAACAATATGTAAATCAAGACCTGCGACTATGGTTTGTCCACCAATACTATAATGTAAATCAGTCGCTTCAAATACTCGTTTACCTGATGACTGACCAACATGACCGGTAAATTTAGCATTACCTTGCACTTTACGTCGTGCTTGATGCGTTTCGCGTAAGGCTTTTAGTGCGCGAACACGACCTTCATTGCGAGTACGACGAGCCTTGACTCCTTGTCGGATCCAAACTTCTTCGAGCGCTAACCGTTTATCAAATAAGGCATCTTGATTGGCTTGTACTTCTAAATCATGCGCTTTTTTCTCTAGATATAATTCATAGTTACCCGGATAAGAAGTGAGTTTACCACGATCTAGATCAACAATACGTGTCGCTAGTGAACGAATAAATGCACGGTCATGCGAAATAAATACAATCGAACCTTTGAACTGTTTTAGGGACGTTTCTAACCAACCAATCATGTCGATATCAAGGTGGTTGGTTGGTTCGTCTAATAATAAAATATCAGGTTGAGAAACAATGGCACGCGCCAATGCCGCTTTACGACGCCAGCCACCTGATAATGATGACAACATATCATCGGCGTTAAGATTGAGCATCGTTAACGTTTGTTCAATTGCCGTTTCATAACCCCAAGCATTTTGGCTATCGAGTTGATTTTGTAAATGCATTAACTTGTCTAATTGAGCTTCAGATGGATCCTCGCCTACAACAATAGTTTGTTCATGATAGGCTTTGATTAATTCCCCGACGCCATCAAGCCCTTGAGCAACATAATCGAATAATGTCGCTTCAACACTCTCTGGTGGATCTTGCGGTAAACGAGAAATACGATAATTATTGTCGACAACGCGCACACCATCATCAAGGATAATTAACCCTTCAATGACTTGTAAAAATGTGGATTTACCTGAACCATTACGGCCAACAATACACACACGTTCATTTGGTTCTAAAACAAAATCCACCCCATTTAAAATAGGTGGATGACCGAAAATGACGGAACCGTCTTTAATTTGTAACACACTCATGAACGAATAAATTCCTGTACTTGTGGAAGTTCAAATGGCCAATACAGCGCTACATCTGAATCTCGATTCAAGATTACGGGGATACGTGCCCCGTAATGATGAAATAATATAGTTGTTGATTTGACATTCACGTAGCTAATTTCTACAGGAATGTCTGGATTAGCAGCAATCGAAAGATCTAATAAAGTATTTGCATCATCACATAACGCACAATCTTCACCACCAATTAACCAAATATTTTTTGTTGTTTTTGCCATAAGTTATCGGTTTAACGTTAATATCCAGCAATGATGGATTTTACTATTTCGGGCAAAATCTTCAGGGATAGTTGCAGCCGTTATATCTTCAATAACAAAGCCCATTTCATTAAGCGATTCATGATCAAGTTTAAAGCTACGTAAGTTATTAGAAAAATAAATTTTACCGCCATTAACCAAACAACCTAAGGCGTCACGGATCAAACTGACATGGTCACGTTGAACATCCCATGTTTGCGACATACGTTTTGAGTTAGAAAAACTAGGTGGATCAATAAATATACGTTCATATTGCTTAGAATGATGTTTGATCCATTGTAAACAATCGCCTTGTTGAAAATCGTAACCGCCACGTAATTTATTAAGTCTAAAGTTATCTTTAGCCCATTCTAAATAGGTGTTTGACATATCAACAGTGGTTACACTTGCTGCTTTTCCTAACGCAGCATAGACCGATACACTGCCAGTATAGGCAAATACATTAAGGACACGCATGCCTTGAACATCTTGACCAAAAATCTGACGGGTCAAACGGTGATCCAAGAACAACCCAGTATCTAAATAATCATGTAAATTGACATAAAATTGTGCGCCATTTTCATGGACAACGATACGCTCTTGTTGCGAATCGGTTTTCTCGTATTGTGCTTTGCCTTTCATTTGCTCACGGACTTTCAGTACTATTTTGTCAGTACTAACACCGGTTAACATAGGTAATTGCAACAAGACATCGTGCAAGCGACGACGGGCTTTTTCTGCAGGAATATCTTTGGGTGGCGCATATTCTTGAACGACTAACCAATCATCATATCTGTCGATAGCACAATTATACTCGGGTAAATCGGCATCATAAATGCGGTAGCAGTTAGTCACTTCGGACTGGATAAACGGTTTTAAGCGTTTGAGGTTTTTTTTCAAACGATTGGCAAAATCTTGCTGACCGGTATGCTGCTCTACTTGTGTACAGTTAGCTTCATTTAACTGATAATTAACACATTTACACTCTAATTTACCATTCATCATGGCATATTCTTTGTTTGAACGCAGACGCAGTTGGCGCAATAATTCACGATTTGATGTCAACATGGACACGTGCCAGTTGGCAAAATGTGCTTTAAGTTGCTCGCCCCATTTAACGAACATAGGGAGTAACGTCGCTAAATCGCCAAGACGTTCGCCATACGGTGGATTAGTCACAATAAAGTGTGTCGGTGCATCTGTATCAAGCGAAATAGTAGGTTGATTATCAATAGTCCATTTTAACGCATCGGTTTGACTAAAGTGAATATCAGCAAACACCCCTGCTTCATCCGCATTCGCTTTCGCTCCACGGATAAGTTTACGATCCATGTCGTTAGCATATACAGTGACATGTGTTTCGTTTGCAGGTATTTGTTGCGCTTTAGCTTGTTCAACAATACCTGCCCAAATCGCTGGCTTATGTAGTTTCCAATGGGTAAAACCCCATTGCTCACGTTTTATCGCTGGTGCAATATTTTGGGCAATTAATGCAGCTTCGATAGCAATTGTCCCTGAACCACACATAGGATCAGCCATCACTAATTCTGTTGGAGTGTCAGAGGCTTGGTTTTCACGAACACGTTGAACGTAACCGCTGCGATATAACATCGCACTGGCAACATGTTCTTTCAAAGGTGCTTCACCGGTACTTTGACGATAGTAGCGTTGATGTAAGCTTTTACCAGACATATCAACACATATGGTGACTTCGTCACGGTGTAAGCGAGCATGAACTACTAATTTTGGTGCCAGCTTGCTGACATTTGGACGCATTAGACCGTCTTCAACAAACCGGTCAACAATTCCATCTTTAATGCGTAACGCACCAAACTGAGTATTGTTAATCGCTTTGGTAGTACCGTTAAACTGCACCATAAAGTCATGTTCATGCCCAAAATGACTTGGCCAATCAATTTGGTTAGCAGCGTTATATAATTCTAGTTCGTTGGCACAAGGTGCATGTACTAACACCCATAATACGCGGTTAGCTAAGCGTGAATGCAAGCAAACTTTATAGGCATCGGCTATTTCACCTGTTACTTTGACCATACCTGGTGCTAACTTGGTTTCAATACCCGGACAAATCGTATTGATTTCATCTTGTAATAACGCGTCTAAACCACGCGAAGTTGTAACTAAAAACTGATGCATTAAGATAGCCCGTTAACAATGGTTGGTACTAATTTAGGACCGTGATAAATAAGTGCTGAATAAACTTGTACTAATGTGGCACCAGCATCTAAGCGTGCTTGTGCTGAGGCTGCAGAATCAATACCGCCCACACTAATAATGGGTAATTCACCTTGGAGGTGTTGTGCTAATTGCTGGGTAACTTCAAGACTTCGCTCTGCCAGTACTGCGCCACTTAATCCTCCCATTTCTTCAGCATGTGGTAAACCGATCACCGCTTCACGAGATAGTGTCGTGTTGGTTGCAATAACCCCATCTATCTTTGCCGCGACCATCGAATCAGCAATACCGATCAATTCTTCATGGCTTAAATCTGGCGCAATTTTCAGTGCGATAGGCGTATATTTACCATGCTGGTCAGCTAAACGTAATTGGGCAGCTTTTAACCCGGCTAATAACTGATTTAACGAATCACCGTATTGTAAATTACGTAATCCAGGAGTATTCGGCGAGGAAATATTGACGGTGACATAATCAGCAGCCGTATAAACTTTTTCAAGACAGATTAAATAATCCGATAATGCTGCATCTTCAGCTGTATCTTTATTTTTACCTATATTGATACCACAAATTCCGGTGTTATCCGCAGCTGCAACATTTTTTAATAATTCATCTACGCCATGGTTGTTAAAACCCATGCGATTAATGATGGCTTGTTTTTCCGGTAAACGGAACAAGCGAGGCTTAGGATTACCAGGCTGCCCGATTGGTGTCACCGTCCCAACTTCAACAAAACCAAAGCCCATAGATTGAAACGCATCGACACACTGCCCTTCTTTATCTAAGCCTGCCGCTAAGCCTACAGGATTAGGGAAATTAAGCCCCCATAAGGAAACCGGTTTGGCGATCACATCTTGCTGATAAGTGCATTTGAGAAAGGAACGTTGCGTTTTAGCTAACCACCCTATTGTCATGTCATGAGCAAACTCAGGATCACATTGTAATAAGGCTTTATGTGCCAACGAAAACATACTGAAACTCCACAAATAAAAAAACGCTATATACGGTGTAAATTATGCCATATAGCGCGTTTTTATGTTGTGTTTTTTATGTTACATCACTGATTTATTCAGTGTTTTAGTAAAATTATGAAGCACTCACCTTATTCGTTAATAATAACAGCTCGCGTAATGCCACTGAAAACTTAGCAAACTCATGAGATTGACTGGTTTTAAACTCACTCATCATGCTTGACCAACGATTAATCAGGTTTGAATTTTCATCCATCCAGTTGACTAATAAATCATCAACCTGCGCAATAGAGGCTAGTTTTTCACTGCGTTTTAGTATTGAAATGGTCAGCAACCGTTGTTGATGATCCAATTCTTCACGGTATGATGCACGCGCTAATGCTTGCCAGTGGTTATTCACACCCTGTTGATTGATTTGTTCTAAGAACCAATGTAACTGTAAATGTGAACCTAGTTGGAAATATAAACGCTCTACCAAAGCAGGTTTTAATTGAGTTTTCTCTACAATATGCGCAAGATCTAATGCACTAAAGGCATTACTTTGTATGCCAATACGATATGCGATGGCTTCTGGCACACCTTGCTCAACATAACTGGCAACCGTGTTATTTAATGACGTTACCTCTTCAGCTACTAGGTATTCACTGATATTATTAAACAGATCTGAATAAACAGGTCGATAGAACTCAATGGCACTATTGATTGACTCAAATTGAGTATGCTCACGTAACATCCAGCGTGTCGCACGGCGCACCGAGCGTCGCATCGAATCAAGTATCTGTAGTTGTAATGATGAATCAATTTTATTATCGAGTTGTTCAACGTCACGCCATAAGTCTCCTAAGTCATATAGCGCTTTTACTGTCGAATAGGCGATGGCTATATCGCAGATACTCGCCCCGGTTTCTTCATTGAGACGGTGAGCAAAATTTATCCCCATATCATTAATCATATAATTGGTTAATTTAGTAGCAATAATCTCACCACGCAGAGGATGCTGCTGCATTTGAGCTTGATATTTGTCTTGTAATAATTGTGGAAAAGACCCCACCAAAAATTTCTGATAATAGGCGTTATCAGTAATTGCAGCTTGATTTAGTTCTTCCTTTAACACCATTTTGGCATATGAAATTAAAACTGATAGTTCTGGACGAGTCAGTCCGACGCCGTCAGCGATACGCTCAGAAAATTCTTCATCCGTTGGTATATATTCTAATTCGCGATTAAGATGTCCATCGCGTTCAAGTGTATGAATAAAGCGTAATTGTTCTTTGATTTGTGCGACGTTTGCTTGGTCGGTAATAGAAATGGACTGCGTCTGACGATAACAATCATCTAATACAATATCTGCCACGTCATCGGTCATTTCATAAAGCATGGCATTGCGCTGTTTAACGGTCAAATCACCATTATTAACTAACGCATTAAGTAAAATCTTAATATTGACTTCGTTATCGGAGCAATCCACCCCACCCACATTATCAATAAAGTCCGTATTTACTTTACCGCCTAGCTTAGCAAACTCGACACGACCCAATTGAGTACAGCCTAAATTACCGCCTTCTCCGATTATTTTAGCTTGCAGTTGCTTGCCATTTACTCGCACGGCATCGTTGGCACGATCCCCAACATCAGAATCGTTTTCTTTGGATGATTTAACGTAAGTACCTATACCACCATTCCATAACAAATCAACGGGCATTTGTAGGATTTGATGAATAAATTCATTGGGTGTTATTGATAGTTTTTTAGTATTCAGCCATTTTTTCATTTCAGCAGATAGCGGAATTGATTTCGTGCGACGAGAAAATACACCGCCACCTTTGGATATTAGTTTGGTGTTGTAATCGGCCCAATTTAAAGATGGATCGGCAAATAAGCGCTCACGCTCAGCAAAACTCTCAGCAACGTTTGGATTAGGGTCAAAAAAGATATGCATGTGGTTAAACGCTGCAATTAAACGCGTCTTTTGTGATAACAACATACCATTACCAAATACATCACCAGCCATATCACCAACCGCGACACAACTAAATTCGGTTGTTTGACAATCTACACCCAGTTCACGGAAATGACGTTTGACGGACTCCCAAGCACCACGAGCTGTAATCCCCATTTTTTTATGATCATAACCAACACTGCCACCTGAAGCAAACGCATCTCCTAACCAAAAGTTAAATTCATCAGAGATCTCATTAGCAATATCAGAGAATGTTGCTGTACCTTTATCTGCAGCGACCACCAAATACGGGTCGTCATCATCGTGACGAACAACGGCATTGGGATAAACCACAGCACCATCAACAATATTATCAGTAATGTCGAGTAAACTGCGGATAAACGTTCGATAACAAGCCTGACCTGCCGCGATAAAT
Organism: Glaciecola sp. UBA983; assembly: GCA_002292215.1. GTDB lineage: Bacteria > Pseudomonadota > Gammaproteobacteria > Enterobacterales > Alteromonadaceae > Opacimonas. Next base: position 26,695 of record DBBN01000038.1, read on the forward strand.
GCGTCACGCCCACCGGTCTTCGGTAGTTGTTTACACACAAAGCCACCTTTAGCTCCAACAGGAACAATGACCGTATTTTTAACTTGTTGTGCTTTGACTAACCCTAATACTTCTGTGCGGAAATCTTCAAAACGATCGGACCAGCGTAAACCACCACGTGCAACTTTACCGCCTCGTAAATGCACCCCTTCAATTTGTGGTGAATACACAAAAATCTCAAATTTAGGGATCGGTAATGGCATATCATTGATCAATTCAGGCAAAAGCTTGAATGATACATATGATTTTTGCTCACCGTTTTGTTTAGGTTGATAAAAATTAGTGCGCACCGTTGCCAGGATCATATCTAAATATTTACGGATGATTCGATCATCATCAAGGTTACTTACACCATCAAGTGAATGCATAATTGCATCAACTAAATCACCTTCAGTTTGTTTTTTAAACTTATTCTTTGGTTCAAATCGATACGCAAATAACTCAATTAACGCTGCTGAAATTTTTGGGTAAGCTGCCATTGTATTCGCAATATACTCAACTGAAAAAGACAGTCCAATTTGTCGCATATATTTAGCATAAGCACGTAAGATAGTGACATTTCGTCCCGTCAAATTACCACTTAAAATAAGGCGGTTAAATGCATCGTCTTCTAGGTGATTTTGCCATACTTGCGCAAACCCATCTTGGAACAAGGATTGAGACTGAGACATATCCGATGTAGGAAAGGATTCATGCAACATACTAAAATCCATGATCCAGTTCGACCCTCCCTCTTTCGTGGCAATCTTGTACGGTGTTTCATCAATGACGCGCAAACCAAAATTTTCTAGCATCGGTAATACATCCGATAAATGTATCGGTTCACTTTGATGATAGAGCTTTAACCGCACTGCTTTACTTGTGTTTTGTATTTCCTGAGGGCGATAAAAAAGCATTTCTAAGGGGTTGTCGTCAGACAAGCATTCAAGTTTTTCAATGTCACCAAGGGCTGCACTTGGTAAATATTGATCCATATAAGATTGTGAAAAATTAGCGGCATAACGCTCAATGACACTCACACTTTTGCCTTCACCGTATGCAGTTTTAATCACGTTTGAGAGTCTATCTGGCCAAGTTTTGGTTAACTCTATAATATTTTGTTCTATTTCTTTCACTGGATAATCCATATTATTGTCAGCCACACGCACAATATAATGTGTTCTGGCATACACCGACTCAGAAAAGTACGTGGTAAACTCCACTTCTTGTTCACTCGAAAATGCAAATTTCAAATAGCCTTGGGTCTGCTTCCGTAATGCCGTGTTGTATTTTTCTCTTGGTACATAAGTCATGCATGAAATAAAACGCCCGAACACATCTTTGCGCGTAAACATCCGCGAAATACCGCGTTCTTGCATTTGAAATATGCCACTTACAATTTTTGCTAATTCGTTAATTGGAGAATGTAATAATTCATCTCGAGGGTAAGTTTCTAAAATATTGACGATGGCTTTTTGTGCATGTGTGCCAGTTTCAACATCGGCAGCTTCACAAATGTCTCGTATTTTTTGCGATAAAATAGGAATATGCATCACACTAGAATTATATAGCGTTGCAGAATAAAGTCCTAAGAAACGATGCTCGCCGATGACTTCCCCTTTTGCGTTAAACGCTTTAACACCGATATAATCGATATATGCAGGACGGTGAACACGAGCAAGAGAAGATGTTTTAGTAAGGAGTAATGGCTTCTGTGAAAGTGTTTCTTTGCGTGCAGAGCTGGGTAAATTTGAAATACGGCGATCACGATCACGTATAGAGTTTTTCATTATCCCCAAACTGGTTTCATTTAACGGATGCCATAGATGATCACCATCTTCAGCATTAACTTCATAGTAACGATATCCCATTAATGTAAAGTGATGATCCGCTAACCAATCAATAAATTGAATCGTTGATTCCTGGGTGGTTTTAGCAAAAAGAAAAGGTGAATTTACTACGGTTTCTTTTGCCTCAAGCAATTTTTGTAGCATTGCTTCCCAGTCATTTACAACCAATAATACTTCGGATAAGACCGAACGTAATTCATCTTTCAAACGTGCGATTTGCTCTGGCGTATCTTGGTGGTCGATTTCAATCAAAAATACGGTTTCTTTTGTCGCAGTAGAAACGGTAGTGGTTTGTTCTGCATTGACATTGATCAAGTGATGCGATTTATCGCGTACTATTGCTATCGGGCTATGTAAAAGTAAATGAGCAGTGATACCTAGACGGTTCAAGGCAATACGAACAGAATCAACTAAAAATGGCATGTCTTGTATGATGAGTTCAACAATCGTATGCTCGGATTGCCAACCATGCTTGGTGATTTGGGGATTGAATACATTAATAAATGGCTGCGCAGAGTTATAATGCGAAAAACGTTGCCACAAGCTTAAAGATGCACCATATAAATCACTATCGGAACGACCATACAAATCGGCTGCTGAAATGTTTTTAAATAAAATTCGCGCAAATTTCTCTACTAAAGGTGCGTTCGCTTTATCAGCTTTTTCACCAATAAGGGTAAATACTTTGTCTAATAGGACCGAGGGATGGCGAGAAACAGTCATAAAAAATCCTTTATTCTAAAATGGGATACGCCCACTAAATATTAATATATTGTTAATATATCGACATGATAGTGCTTTGTATAAGCTTATTCTACGGAGATGAACAGGATTAGAAAGCGTTTTTTTACACTTAATTCACAAGTGAAATAACTATGCAGAAAAACATAAAAAAAAGGGCATAAAGCCCTTTTTTAATAGATGACTATGCAAAAATAATTATTATTGCATACGGTGTTATGGTTATTTTTTATTCCACCATAATAATTTAGCAATTGCCGGCAATACAATTATTGCACCCAACATATTCACAATAAACATAAAGGTTAATAAAATGCCCATATCCATTTGGAACTTCAATGATGAGAAGACCCAAGTGCTGACACCTATCGCTAAGGTTATACCGGTAAATAATACCGCACTGCCTCGTTCTTTTAATGCTGCCAGATAGGCAGCTTGAATCGTATCACCAGCACGTATATGCACGACCATAGTCGATAAAATATAAATCCCATAATCAACACCAATACCCACACCGAGTGCGATTACGGGTAATGTTGATACGGTTAATCCTATCTCTAAGAATGTCATTAGCGCTTGTGCTAATACGGATACCACGTAAAGTGGTATCACTACGGATAAGGTCGCACGTAATGAGCGAAAGCTCAGTAAGCATAACAAAATTACCGCACCAAAGACGTATAACAACATCGGATCTTGAGAGTCTGCTACAGCTTCATTAGTTGCAGCCATCACACCTACAGGTCCTGATGCTAATGAGAAAGTTAAATCATCACCCTCGTATTCAGTTCTAAAGGCTTTGATTGCATCAATCACACGAGAAATGGTTTCGGCTTTATGATCTTCCATAAATAAGATCACCGGCATAACTGAACATTTCGGATTAAGCAAACCAGACGATGTCGGGACACGGCCGATAGCTTGAACTAATGTTTGTTCGTTACGCGGTAATACATGCCATTTCGAATTTCCTTCGTTATACCCTGCGTTAATTTTCTTAGCGACGGATGGTAAAGATACGGCGGATTGCACACCTTCAACGTTCTGCATGCGCCACTGGAATTCATCAATGCGATTCATAGGGTCATGCAAGGTACAAGTTGCAGGCGCTGATTCCACTAAAATTGAGATATAATCAACAGTAATTTCATATTTATCAGTGATCAAAAAAGTATCTTGATTGTAACGTGAGCTTTCATGCAATGCTGGCGCACCAGCGTGCAGGTCACCAATTTTAAGATTTTGAGCCTGCATACTACCTAAGATAAATAGTAATGCTGTTAATAATACAATACCCACGGCAACACGTTGTTCACAGCATCTGGTAAACCATTCCCAAATCTTAGCTGCACTATTTTTACCTTTAAATTTAGCTATATATTTCGCATCTAGAGTAATAAATGACATTAATACTGGAAGTAAAATTAAGTTGGTTAAAATGATAACGGCAACACCCATAGATGCAGTGATGGCGAGCTCTTTGATAATACCAATATCGATCACTAATAACGTCATAAAGCCAACAGTATCGGATAACAAAGCTATACCGCCAGGGATCAGTAATGATGTAAATGCTAATTTGGAAGCATTGCTAACCGTCATGCCTGCAATCGCGTGATTACTCACTGCGTTGATCATCTGTACACCATGACTCACACCGATCGCAAAGACTAAAAATGGCACAAGAATTGACATAGGGTCGAGGCCAAAACCAAATAGGGTTAATAATCCAAGCTGCCAAATTACCGCTACTATTGAACACAATAATGGTAGGACCGTTAGCATAATAGATTTAGAAAACAAATAAACCAAGACAGCAGTAATCGCAATGGCAATAGCAAAAAAGAAAACCACATCTTTAGCGCCATCAGCAACATCCGCAATCATCTTAGAGAAGCCAATGATGTGAATAGTGATTTTTTCAGACTCGTATTTGTCTCGTAATTCTTCTTCTAATAGCTTGCCAATGACCAACATATCCAGAGGTTCACCCGTTTCAGGATTCGTCGATAAAAGCTGAGCAGTCACCATCGCACATGAAAAATCATTGGAGACTTGACGACCAACGATGCCAGCTTTTTCAATATTCTGTGCAACGGTGTCTAACGCTTCAGGATTAGTCGAATTAAAATCCGCTGGTATAACAGGTCCTCCAGCAAAACCGCCTTCAACAATTTCAGTAAAACGGGTAGCAGGAGAAAACAATGAAACGACTAAAGACCGCTCTACCCCATTGATGAAAAACACATCATCATGGACATTTTTCAATGTATCAAAAAAATGCGTGTTAAAAATGTTGCCTGACGTATCGCACACGGATACTAATATACTATTAGCACCATCGAAGTCAGCACGATGCTTCATGTAATTAACCATGTACTCGTGTTCAAGCGGGATGTTTTTTTCAAAACCAGCATCTAATTTTAATTGTGATGCCATGAATAATAATACGACTGTGATAACAGCAAACAGACCGACCACTAATTTGCGATGGCCAAATATTATTAATTCAGAAACCTTAATTATTTTATCCATTATCTATAGATTCTTATTGTTTGTTAAGTAGTCTAGCAATACCTGAAGTGGTCACTGCTATCATCGTATTATTGACAGAAGCCGCATTGAGTATAGAGATTTTGTCTGCGTTTTGTATAACGTGTACTTGCGGATCGGTACAAGTAGGCTCATCATCTAATAAGGTATAATCAATAACTGCGATATAACCGTTGTTACTTAACGCAGTTACTTGCTCGTTTTTAACCAACAACGAGTTGATGGATGATGTGTGACACAAATCTATTTTGCGCCAATCTTGACCTTGCTCTTGAATAAATAAATTACCACGCAAGCCACCTACTATGAGGTATTTGCCGGCTTTGACTATATCGAAAAAAGACCCTTCATAATCAATATCAACTCGTTCCCATGAAAGCCCAGCGTTATTGCTCTTGGCGAGCATGCCCGCTTCACCAGCTAGGTATAATGTGCTTCCATCATAGTGGAGACGATTAAGATGCGGTAAAATCGAACTTAATTCTTCTAAATAAAACTCTTCGCCATCTACTTCTCGCACTTCTTCAAGGTAGGCAATATCATCTGGGTGCAATAATGACGCGTGTAATTCACTTTGCCAAGTTTGACCTCCATCACGGGTACGCATAAAGCTACCATATGCACCAGCAACAATACCGTGTTGTGCATCGAAAAATAAAACATCGAGTAATGGACGTTCTTTGGCAGGATCTTGATATTGAACCGTCCAGGTATTGCCAACATCACTAGAGTGTAAAATACTATAGTCATGACCAACAGCCCACAGCTCCTGACCAACGTGTGTTACTGCGGTTAAGGTCGCTTTAGTCGGCACGCCAACTTGAACACTATCAGTGAGTGTATGACCTAATAAAATATGTCCTCTTTCACCGACTACAACATAACTATCCGCTGTAGGAGTGGTTATATCCAGTAATATTGATTGGTTAGCTAACTTTGCTTGAATCGCATCTTGTGCCATTACAGTACAAGAGAAACAAAGTGATAAAGAGATTAAATGTTTTAACATACTAGCCCTAAATGTAAAACGGTTGACCTAAGTCAACCGTTATTGTGATGCTTATCGTTTACCTTCTCTACGCAGCGCTTGCGGCGTAAATTCACGATCTGATAACTCAACAGAGAAATCATACATCTCTTCTTCATTATCTAGTCCAGTGGCCAAATAACGACGAGAGTTTAAATCATGATAAACTTCAAGTGTTGACCAAGGTGAAGGTACCTCGTAATAGTTTAGCCCATAAGCTAAAGCAACACGATATAAACCACCACGATCATCATACGAATCTGCAACAAGTACTTGCCAGCTATCTTCATCAATGTAGAACACACGTTTTACATAAACATGACGAAATTCATCTTTAAGATTTGCTTCAACTACCCACACACGATGCTTTTCAAAACGCGTCAAATCAGGATTGATGTGATGTGGTTTAAGAATGTCATCGTAAGTTAATTGGTCACTGTGTAATTTATAACTGTTATAAGCAACATATAATTCTTGCTTGCCCTTTAACTCCCAGTTATAGCGGTTTGGAGAACCATTATACATATCATAATCATCAGTAGTACGTAATCCATCTGTTGCACTTCCTGGTGTATCATAAGCAACATTAGGTGCACGACGAACGCGACGCTGTCCAGTGTTATATGTCCATGCTTGACGTGGGTTTTTGACTTGGTCAACGGTTTCATGAACCAACAATGCCGTACCGGCTAAACGAGATGGTTTAGTCACACTTTGTTTAAACTTAAACAAAATATTTTCATCCATTAATTGAGCTGGCGTTAATCCTGCTTCAGCATACTTAATCATCAACTGTTCTTCAAAACCGATGATTGTATATGCACCACCTTCTGTTACGGCAGCTTGTCCACCAAAACGAGTAACAGCATCCCCGCGGAAACGTAACGTATGATTCCAAATCGCCTCTAAACCGTTTTGAGGGATCGGAAATGGAATACCCATAGTTGCATTTTGAATACCATTACCACCTTGAAGTAGCTCAGCATTTAATGCATTAGATTTAGTTGCAGCATACACACTATCTGGGTATGAAGCACTTCGTCGAGTCGGGTAGACTGGCATTTTATACGTATCAGGATAAGTCTCAAAAAGCTTTACCTGACCTGGCGATAAGTTAGCGACATACTCTTTATAGTTCGCGCCTGTAATCGTGTATAAGACTTGATCATTGCCAAACGGGTCAGCATGGTGATCCCCTTTATTGTAACCGGCTGGTAAAGCAGTAATACCGCCAGTCCATGCTGGGATTGAACCGTCTGGATTACCCGCTCTAACTGCACCAACAGGGGTCAACTCATTGTCTAATTTAGCAGCGTCAGCCACGCTCACTTTTGCAGAAGCTACGCCACCGTAAAGAGCAAATGTAAGGGCGGTTGCTAATATGCTTATTTTTTTTATCATGTGAATACCCAATTAGTAAGAATATTTAAAGTTTAACGAAACAAAATCACGATCAGACAGTGCGTTAGTTGTGCCAATGCCACCCCAAAACGCATTATACGATGCCGAAACTGCATACTTGCTTAGGTAATCAAAGGTCATTACAACACTTGCAGACTTCCGATCTTCAAGAAACAAGAATAACGGATCTGGCGTCGTACCACTCACATCGTGAGCAAAAGTAGCGCGAGCTCGTAAATTAACACCACCTAGAATGTTGTTATAATCAGCAACCGCTAATAAACGATATCCCCATGATGTTTGTGTCGAGAATGGATTCGTTTCTGGACCGTCAGATAAACCAACATGTAAGCCTTCACCCGTTGAACCGGTAAATGTATTTGGCTCTAATGATGGCGTACGACCTGTGCCTGGTGAATTATAACGAATAATATTCGGGTCCATAAAATCAAGCACGTCAACATAAGCAACCTCACCTAATAAGACTAGATTATCAGTACCTAATGCTGGACCAAAGATATGTGATACCGTCATTTGTGCTTGGAATGTATCAGATAACAAATAACCGGCAGCGTACTCACCGGGGCCTGTTGTACCTGATTGACCATTTGGTAAGGTAATATTGTTAAGCTGAGAAATACCCGCTAGATCTGGACGTAAACCAGCATTGGCTAATTGTTCAGGCATCGCCATATACAATAACTCAACGTCGTCAATCTGAAGTGGCTCGTCTTGACGGTAAGAAATTTCACCTGCAAAAGCCGTTTCACCAATATTGGTGTTAAATGATACGCCATATAAGGCAATGTCTTCAGGGTAGATAAATGCAGCTTTAGTAAATGCGGCTAATTCAGTCACATTATCTCTAGTGATCTGATTGCCAGCTAAATAAGCTAAATCACCACCAATGCCTGCGGCTGTGAAATCAGATGTCACGCCTGATACCAACGGACGTGTGCTATGGTAGTTAATGTGATAGAAACCAAATTCAGTATCATTGAGCTCTGGCACATACCATGACAATTTCAACCCATATTGACCACTATCAGATGCGTCCGTGTGTGCATCATCACTAAAGCCACGAACCGCAACTTTTGTTGGGTAAGCTAAATAAGCTTGTGATAACGCTGAACCTGGAGTACCAGCACGTAACATATCACCCAAGCTGTTTAATTCGGAAAGTAAGAAATCTAAATGAATATCTGGGTTACCGGTAAAACCAAGCTGTACGTTTGAAGCTTGACCACCCTCACCGGCAAAATCGTTTGTTGCAAAGTAAGATCCTGCAACTGGAAGACGACTTTTTTGCCAATCATATTGATAGTAACCCGCTAAGGAAACGTTATCGGTAATTCCTAATGAAGCATATACCATGCCGACAGGAATAAAGACTTCTTTTAACTCAGCACCTGGAGTACGTGCACGAGTGACATCCACTGGATTAGTAGTATTAATGCCATGTTGAATGAAGGTAGATTCCCCCCAACTCACTACTTGATCACCAATACGCAAAGTTAATGGCATTTCATTGACTTCTAAATCTGCATAGAAAAAGAAATCAAGTAAACGTAAATCTTCACATAACTGTTCTCTAGATTTTTTTGATGCACAAAGATCAATAGAATCGCCGCCAATTGGACGTTCCCACTGGTTGTTGCTGCCAGAAGTCACTATGTCTTTATAATACAAACCACGCATGAACACACCCATGTTTTCATACTGGAAATCTAATTCATGTGAACTTGATACCTGAAATGAGAACATGTCGCCTGCATCATGCATCAAATTACCCAAGTCACCATTAGTAGAGTACGCACCTTTGCCATCCGCAATCGCCCATACATCGGCGCTAGGATAAATGACATTACCCATCGCGGTATAACCACTCCAGTTAAAATCAGGTAAGTTTGAATTACCAATTAAACTCAGGTCACGATCTTCTACACGATACGCTGTACCGATTGTAAAAGTAGAATCAATGTTTAGGGTTACTTTGCCAAATTCAAATTCAGCAGCATGAGTAGCAAAAACACTTCCAGTAAGAAGTGCAGCAATCCCTAGCGCTACTGGGGATTTTTTGAACAGGTTGGGTCTGTGTGTCATAGTTGTTATTCTCCTTTATTGTCTTTACACCTGTAAAAACAATGTATTAAAGACCGAAACTTATTATTATTAACAAAATAATTACATTAATTTACTAGATGTGCAAGGACTAATCCTACCAGTGGATACCTTGCCCTACTTATTTACTCTTATTAATGTAAATACGATTAGCTTATTTGGGTAAATTCTTTAATTTTTTGATGCTCGGTCAACGTTAAATGAAACCGCCCTTTGATCCCCTGTCGGGTAATAAACGGTTTAATGTTATGGATAGGTAAGCTGACTTTGACGCCAGCTTCATCGCGTATCACAACGTGTTTTTTGTTCCCTGAATATAAACGCAAACAATCATGATACGAGGCATTAATCGTAAAATAATACTCAGTGTTGCGCTTCATATTGCAAAACACTTTTAGAGACTTTTTCAAATAAATCTTTACTTAAGCTTCGCTTATCAAGCAAACGTCTTAGTTGTTGCACCATTTGAGACTGACGCTTAGGTGTATGCATTTGCCATTGAGTTAACGGCGTCACAATTCGAGCTGCAACTTGAGCGTTAATACTATCTAACTGCATTAAGTAATTAGTAATGTAGGCATAACCAGAACCGTCAACAGCATGAAAGCCAGCCACGTTATAAAACGCAAAGCTGCCCATTAATGCTCTGACTTTATTTGGGTTTTGTGCTGAGTATATTGGATGGGCTTGTAATAAGGTTAATTGCGACAAAATATCATCACGATGAACTGTTGCATGCAAAGCAAACCATTTGTCCATTACAACAGTATCATGTAGCCAATCAGCTGAAAATTTATCCATCATCACATTAAATTCTGGTGCTTGAGAAATTTGAGCCGCTTTTAATCCATTGAGGGTATCAGTCATATTATTACTATGGGCAAAGTGTTCATTGGCTAAATGTTGGTATGTTGTCTTATGGACTAATAGATTTAAAATCACACCAGCAAGCTTGCGATTGTTCACCTGATGTTGTTCATAGGCGTAGGCAGCAACAGTACTGGACAAGCTGTGATAATTGGCAAGTAATACCGGTTCAAACAGTTCGACTAAATGAATAGTTAACGCTTCACGAGCTTGATCGATGGCCAGGATATCACTTCCTGGTAAAGATTGAAGTAAGGTTTCTGTGCTGGGTAAACTCAACAACTCTGCCATTAATTCTGGTCTAGACATATTGTCATTAAGCCACCTTGATAGCTCAATAAATGGTACCTTTTGCTGTAATACCGAATCTATGTGCGCACTATCATTGAGTGCGTTATCTAGCGATAATAGTGTGTCGATAGCCAACGTATACAAATCCTGCATCGCTTCCCATTTAGCAAAGTCGCTACCACTACATTGTACTACTTGCATTAATTGTTGGTTGGTGAAGGATTGCTGCACTTTTACAGGAGCCGAAAAACCATTGAACAATACCGCTACTGTATCGGCTGGTACATCGGTGAATGTCATCGTGAATTGTGCTTTATCCATGACAACTACGCCGTTACCTTGATCCTCATTCGCCACAAAACTAGTGCCATCTGCTGCGATACAATCATATTTAATAGGTAAAACAAGGGGCGACTTTTCATTTTGGCTCGCAGTAGGTTTCGTCTCTTGTCGTAATGCTAAGGTTAATGTACGACTTGGTTCATCATATGAAGAGCTAACCGTGACTTCTGGCGTGCCTGCTTGAGAGTACCACAGTGCAAATTGCGTCAAATCATAATCATTGGCATCTTGCATCGCTAACACAAAATCATCACAGGTCACAGCTTGGCCATCATGACGATCAAAATACAATTTAATTCCAGCTTTAAAACCATCATCACCAAGTAAAGTATGCATCATCCGAATGACTTCAGCGCCTTTGTCATAAACGGTGACCGTATAGAAATTATTCATCTCAATCACTTCATCAGGGCGAATAGGATGAGACATGGCAGAAGCATCTTCGGCAAACTGATGCGAACGCATCACATTGACTTGTTTAATACGATTACTAAGTGGTGAGGTCATATCATGACTAAATGATTGGTCACGAAAAACCGTCAATCCTTCTTTTAAACTGAGTTGAAACCAATCGCGGCAAGTAACACGATTACCGGTCCAGTTATGAAAATATTCATGAGCAATAATCGATTCAATGTTGAAATAATCTTCGTCTGTTGCTGATTTTGATTCAGCAAGGACGAACTTACTGTTAAACACATTCAAGCCTTTATTTTCCATCGCCCCCATATTAAAGAAATCTACCGCAACGACCATATAGATATCTAAGTCATATTCTAAATCGAACGTGTCTTCATCCCAACGCATAGATTTCTTCAACGATTGCATCGCATGGTGGGCTTGATGTAAGCGCCCTTTTTCAACGAATACTTGTAACGCAACTTCACGTTGTGATGTCGTCGTATAATAGTCTTCTAAGACATCAAAATCCCCAGCCACTAATGCAAATAAATATGCCGGCTTTTTAAAGGGATCATGCCAAGTCATAAAATGTTTATTATCAGCTAAATCCCCTTGTGCAACAGTGTTTCCGTTACTGAGTAAAAAAGGATATAGGGTTTTATCGGCATTGATAGTAACGGTAAATATAGACAACACATCAGGTCTATCGAGATAGTAAGTGATGCGACGAAACCCTTCAGCTTCACATTGGGTACAAAACGCATCACTAGCAAAGTACAATCCTTCTAACGCCGTGTTCGCTTTAGGGTTGATCTGAGTGACTATGGTTAGCTCGCAACAAACGGGTAACGCAAACAACGTTAATTTTTCGTCTTTAATGCGGTAATCGACGACTTCAGTTAATTCTTCACCGTCGACTTGAATCGAGATTAATGTCAATTCAGAACCATCAAGCACTAACTCGTCAGTGCCTTTTGCTGTAGTACGCTCGACTGTCATCACGTTGCGCACGATGGTTTTATCCGGTGATAAATCGAATGTTAAATCTATATTTTGAATAATAAAAGTCGGAGCTTGATAATCAATACGTCTTTTGACCTGCATAAACTATCCTTTTTGAGCAGTGCTAATGACCGATTCTGGCGGCGTCAATTTAAGAATTTTAATCCCAAGATAAGCATAAATAATAGCTAATACAGGATTAATTAAGTTAAAGAATGCAAAAAAGATATATTCAAAAGGATGCACCAACAATACGCTATGCATATAAGCGCCACAGGTATTCCAAGGGATTAGAGGTGACGTTAACGTGCCTCCATCCTCTAAACTGCGCGATAAATTAAGTTGATGATAACCACGTTCTTTAAAAGCATCCTTGTACATACGCCCTGGCATCACGATTGAAATATACTGATCAGCAGTAATAATGTTAGTTCCTAAACAAGTCAAAATAGTGCGAGTCACTAACTGTCCGATTGACGTTGCCCCTTTCAAACAAGCAGACACGATACGAGTTAATAAACCGACATGCTCTAACACTGCGCCAAATGACATGGCACAGATAATTAACCATATCGTATTGAGCATAGAAGCCATGCCACCTCGAGATAATAAGTCATTGAGATTATCATCCGATGTAGCAAATACGACACCGTCAAATAATGCAGACCAGACAACCATAATGTGGTTAATCCATGAGGCATGCTCAGTGGTGACTAAGGATGAAATGAGTTGCGGTTGGAAAATCAGAGCCCAAGCCCCACCAACCAATGCACCAATCGATACCGCAGGAAATGCAGGCATTTTACGCACGGCTAGCGTTAATAACAGGACTAACGGGATCAACATTTCAAACCCTAGTACAAAATATTCCTGTAACACCACTTGCATCTGTTCAATGCGATCTGCTGAGCCGGTAGTATCTTCATTTAAACCTAAGATTAAAAACAACATTAAGGAAATAATAAAACTGGGAATGGTCGTCCACAACATGTAACGAATATGTTCAAATAAATCCGTACCAGCAATGGCGGGTGCTAAATTAGTCGTCTCAGATAATGGTGAAATTTTATCACCAAAATATGCACCAGAAACTACGGCACCAGCAGTGATGGGTAATGACATTTCCATACCGGTTGCAACACCAATCAATGCTACACCAACGGTGGCGGCTGTGGTCCAAGAACTACCTATACTCATAGCGACAACCGCACAGATCAGACACGTCGCCGTATAGAAAAACTGAGGATTAAGTAAATCCAAGCCATAATAAATAAGCGTTGGAACCGTACCTGCTAACATCCAAGTGCCAATTAATGAGCCTACAGATAACAAGATCAAACATGCCCCCAAAGACATTGAGATCCCTTTAACGATGCCTTTTTCGATACTTGCCCATGTATGACCATTTTTCAATCCAATGATTGAAGCTATACCCATCGCTAGTAACAACGCTATTTGGTTAGGGCCATAAGATGAATCATCGGCAAATAAATAAACCGCAGACCCCATCATTAAGACTAACAAGACTAATGGAATTAAGGCATCAAGTAATGATGGCGGTGTAATTTCTTTTGACATTTTCATTCCTAAAGTACCGTACGGATAAACATAACACCGATAATGATCGGACAGACGAACTTAACGTACACAGGCCAAATCTTCCAAAATAGTGATTGCTCAGCACCCGCAAAACCCTCTTTTAATTCGGACAAAATAGCATTACGACGCCATACCCACCCGACGAAGACACACATAATCAAACCGAGTAACGGCTGAGAATATTGCGTCGTAAGCGTAATGACTAAGCCAAATAAATCGCCAAAGTTTGCGATAATAACAGTACTGATACCTAAAATAACCAAAGTCATGACCCACACCGCTTTGGTGCGAGAAACGGCTTTATCTTCGACTAAGTAAGAAACGGGTACTTCTAACATTGAGATGGATGATGTTACGGCAGCAATACTCATAAGGGCAAAAAATACGCTGGCAATGACCACACCTATATTACCAATTGAGGCAAATAAGCTCGGTAACACATTAAAAATCAGCGCATCGCCTTCAATCAATGTGCCAGATTCTGTGAAAATTGCGACGCCATTAGCCTGAGCAACATACATAGCTGGAATAATTAACATACCGGCAAGGACAGCCACACCAATATCGACTAATGCAACAGATGCACCTAAAGCCGGGAGGTTTTCAGATTTAGCGATGTAAGAACCGTATACCAACATGGTACCTACACCCAATGACATGGAGAAAAAGGCTTGGCCCATAGCACTTATTAATAATTCAGGATCGGTTACTTTAGAAAAGTCAGGGATCAGATACGCGCGCCAGCCATCAATTGCCCCTTCTTGCAACGAGACATAAATAATTAATGCTACAATCAGGATGACTAAAGTCGGCATCAAGCGTACTGACCATTTTTCTATCCCTTGACGTACACCGCCAGTGACGATTGCAGCGGTGAAACTCAAGAATAAGAGACAGAAAAACCAGTTCCGAGAAAAGGAGAAATCGACGAACCAAGTTAAACTTGATTTATCAGTAACGAGAGTTAACGTTGATTCAACAAAATAAGCCAACATCCAGCCAGCTACAATGGCATAAAAAGACAAGATTAAAGATGCGGTTAAAGCCCCCCACAAACCAACATAACGGCCCGCTTTGGATTGAGTGATCGCACCTAGAGCATCAACAACATTAGCCCGTGTTGCGCGACCAATGATTAGCTCAGCCATCAATACTGGATACGCCAAGAAAAATGCTAAAATTAAATAGACAAGTACAAATGCAGCACCACCATTTTGTGCCACTTGAGAAGGAAATCCCCAAATATTCCCTAAGCCAACCGCAGAGCCTGCAGCCGCTAATACAAAACCAAGTCGAGAAGAAAATTCACCACGGGCACTCATTGTTATCCCCTTATTATTATAGTTGTTGGGATAGTATCAAGCTCCTAACGATGGGTGTAATCGTTAGGATTTTTTACTATTAATTGCAAATTTACCTGTCGCGATCAAGTCGTACGTTATATTCGCAGCTTCATCGAGAAATGGGTCGATATCGAGTGCATCTTCAGGTAAGTCATCCATGGACTTGACCGGTTCAAGTCCTTTACGTTCTAAACGTTCGTTGGTGCGGCTCAGACGTTTTACTTTACTTTCATCTTGCTCCGCTAAACGTTCTGATTCAACTAATGAAATGAATTTCTTATCTTTATTGACCTGATATTCAGTGATGTCCGCAAAAATATAAGCAAACTCTGGGTTTTGCAAAACACGCTTATTATGTTTAGCCGTTAATATATCAATCGCATTTTGAGTGTCTGAAAACGTAGTGTAATTCGCACGATTGATTTTATCATAAGGCAATGCGTTTTCTTCTTGGCTTTCACCCCATTCTTCTGGGACGACAGCGGACGGATATAAAATATCAGGAATCACACCAACATGTTGTGTGCTTCCGCCACTAATTCGATAAAATTTGGCGGTAGTGAATTGAATGCTACCCAATGGGTTTTCGTTCATATCATAATAACGCCCTAGCCCTTTGTGACGTTGTACCGTCCCTTTACCAAAGGTTTGTTCACCAATGACAATTGCACGGTTGTAGTCTTGCATCGCTGCTGCGAATATTTCTGATGCCGAAGCACTATAGCGGTCAACCAGGACAGTTAAAGGGCCATCGTAATGAATGACTCCGTCACTATCACGCTCTATATCAACACGGCCATTACCGCTGCGCACTTGTACGACAGGACCACTGTCGATAAATAATCCCGTTAACGTACGAGATTCATTGAGTGATCCCCCGCCGTTACCACGTAAATCAATAATAATCCCTGATACGTTTTGTGTCTTGAGCTCATCGATAAGTTTTCGTACATGACCGGTTAAGCCGTTATAAAAGGATGGGATCTCAATTACACCTAATGGCGCATTTTCACCTAATGTTGATTCAGGGATATAGACTTTAGACTGCGCTTGTTGATCCTCAAGCTTAACCTTGTCACGGGTAAATTGGATCAGTTCGTATTTCTTGGCATCGCTGTCGCCTTTCAATACTTGTAGACGCACAATCGTGCCTTTGGGACCTTTAATCAGTTCAACGACTTCATCCAAACGCCAACCAACAACATCTACAATTTCACCATCTGCCTGTCCGACGCCAACAATTTTATCTTCAGGCTTAAGTTTGCCAGATTTGTCAGCAGGACCACCAGCAATAATTTTACGTACAACGGTATGTTCGTCTTCTACTTGTAATGATGCACCGATCCCTTCAAATGACAGATTCATTTGCATCTGGAAACGTTCAGCATTACGGGGAGACAAATAACTGGTATGTGCTTCAATCGAACGTGAGAATGCATTCATAACACTTTGAAACACATCTTCAGAGTTAGTTTGGTACAAACGTTTAATATTGCGTTCATAACGTTTCTTCAGAATGTCTTTGGCTTCATCAGGGGTCTTATCCGCTAATTTAAGATTAAGTAAATCGTATTTAACACGCTGACGCCAGACTTCGTTCATTTCAACTTCGTCTTTGGCCCACTCTACTTTTTCGCGGTCGTAAAAAAACTTATCATCGGCCTTAGCAAAATCATATTTTTT
>DBBN01000038.1:43954-44792 GCA_002292215.1 Glaciecola sp. UBA983
TAAGCCGGAGCGAGATTACCTTGTTGTAACGCATCATCAAAGTTATTGGCATATTGCGCAAAATTGGCTATGTCTGAAGCAAGGAAAAAGTTTTTGTTAAAGTCTAAGTTACGTAAAAAACGATCATATACTTTTTGAGAAAGTGCATCGTCTATCGCAAATTTTTTATAATGATTACGCAGATAAGTAGCGAGTACCCTTTTGGCGGACTTAGCGTGTTGGGCTTCTTGAACTAGATGTGGTATCGCTTCGGCAACCTGTGTTGTATTCGACGTTGTCGCAAACAAAGGGAGAGACAAAATAGAGAGTGATATAAAACTCAGGCTGTATACGAAGCGTTTTTTCATTTAGTTATTTTCCGTTATTCATTAACCGTAATTGGTCTTGTGATACTTTAACGACCATCCCAGTGTTTAATTGAACTTGTACACCGTCTTTTTGTATTTCAGTAATCACAGCAGGTAAAGGAGATTTACCGACTTTAACTGAAACAGCGGTGCCCACTTTCAAATCCGATTCAGTCAATTTAACTGCTACCGGCTTAGGTACACTTTTCTTGGACTGAGTTGCTGTAAGTTTAGTTCCTGCAGGTTTACTTTTGAAATTTTTATTTGTTGCTGGTTTTTTCTTTGGCGCACTTTTTTTAGTTGCAGCGACTTTCGCTTTGCTTGTTTCTAATTGTAATTCCGCAAAATCAGCGTGCTCTTTATCAATTATACAACCTTGAGCCCCATCGAGATCAACACGGTGAGTATCAACTTTAATCGCTTCGAGGTAACGCCAAGAATTTGTGTAGTGACGAAGTGTCGAACGCAATGTAGTTTTGGATACACGTTCG
>DBBN01000077.1:0-7118 GCA_002292215.1 Glaciecola sp. UBA983
TCGAGTCCTGCTACCCCAGCCATTCTCTTTACATAACCTTCGCACTGAGGAACAACCTGTGCCAGACATGAAGATTTTTGCCGGTAACGCGGTCCCTGAGCTAGCTTTTAAAGTAGCCGAACGACTCTACACTAAACTTGGAAATGCCACTGTTAGCCGCTTTAGCGACGGTGAAATTTCTGTTGAAATCCATGAAAATGTCCGGGGTTCGGATGTATTTATCATTCAATCAACCTGTGCGCCAACCAATGATAACTTAATGGAATTGATCGTAATGATCGATGCCTTACGTCGTGCATCTGCTGGTCGTATCACTGCCGTAATTCCTTATTTTGGTTATGCTCGTCAAGACCGTCGCGTACGTTCTGCACGTGTACCTATTACTGCCAAAGTAGTCGCTGATTTCTTATCTAACGTTGGTGTTGATCGCGTATTAACGATTGACTTGCATGCTGAGCAAATCCAAGGATTCTTTGATG
Source organism: Glaciecola sp. UBA983 (assembly GCA_002292215.1). Lineage (GTDB taxonomy): Bacteria > Pseudomonadota > Gammaproteobacteria > Enterobacterales > Alteromonadaceae > Opacimonas. The sequence continues at coordinate 480 of DBBN01000077.1, forward strand.
TGCCAGTAGATAATGCTTTTGGTACGCCATTATTATTAGAAGACATGGTTAAACGTGATTTTCACGATCCAATCGTCGTGTCTCCAGATATCGGTGGTGTAGTTCGAGCACGTGCTACGGCGAAGTTGCTCAATGACATTGATTTAGCAATCATTGATAAACGTCGTCCAAAAGCAAACGTGGCAAAAGTCATGAACATAATTGGTGATGTCAGAGGCCGTGACTGTATTATCGTGGATGACATGATTGATACTGGTGGTACTTTAGCAAAAGCTGCAGAAGCATTAAAAGAACATGGAGCACGTAAGGTTTATGCTTATGCCACTCATGCTATTTTCTCTGGTAATGCTGCTGAAAATTTAGAAAATTCTATGATTGATGAAATCATCGTTACAGACAGTATTCCACTTTGTGACAAAATGCAAAGAGTCAGTAAAGTGAAACAATTAACCTTGTCTGACATGCTTGCTGAAACGATTCGTCGTATCTCTAATGAAGAATCTATTTCTGCGATGTTTGATTATTAAATCAACCCGTCGATAGATTGCTATAGCCTCGAAGTTTATAATAAACATCGAGGCTTTTTTATTTAAGGAACTGACTATTACTGCGCACACCACTACGGCTATTTTTGTTGATGTCCAAAACATCTACTACACCACGCGTGATACGTTTGGTCGTCCTTTTAACTATCGCCAGTTCTATGCACATATTGCTCAATCTCGCGATATTACTCTGGCTAATGCTTATGCTATCGCCCGCAACGATGATGGACAGCATAAGTTCCAAAGCGCATTGCGACATATCGGATTTGACGTCAAACTCAAACCGTTTATTGAACGCAGTGATGGCAGCGCCAAAGGTGATTGGGATGTGGGGATCACGATTGATGTCTTGGAAGCTGCGCCAAATGTGGATGAAATTATCTTGTTGTCGGGAGATGGGGATTTTGCGATATTACTAGACAAAGTCGCACAGAAATATAACTGTAAAACCACCGTCTATGGTGTGGATGCATTAACGGCGAATGGATTGATTCACTCGGCAAGCAAATTTATACCTATTACAACAAAGCAATTAATATGACCAAACCTAAGCGTAACTGCACATCTAAACACTGCCCCAATGCGTTATTTTTAATGTTCCCTACACAAGATATCCCAGCGATATTAGCAAAACCTTATTTTAATCCAACATCATTACACAGTGAAGGATTTATTCACGCGTGTTCAGCACATCAAGTGGATTATGTTGTGCAGCGTTTTTATCGTGACATTCTGGATTTAACTTTGTTAGTCATTGATCCTCAATTGGTGACTGCCGAGATAAAATATGAGTCGGCCAGTGTGTCTGAGTATGGGGATTTTCCGCATATTTACGGACAACTGAATATCGATGCAGTAGTACAGCAATGTTTATTATCCGATTTCAGCACGTAAAATGCTAATACCTAAACGTTTAGGACGTTTATAACCGATAGACCATACGTAAAAACGTTTGCCCCGTTAGTGCAAGCTGGGTACTTGCGGTCGTCATAAAATCACAGCTTTCATAAAAACACACCGCTTGCTCATTATCACTATCCACATCAATTACAACTTGTTGCTTACCCAACAACTTAGCTTGCCTTATCCCATAAGCGATGAGTTTTTTACCCAGCCCAAGACCTTGATATTCAGGTGCAACTGAAATATGCCCTAATGCAAGTTCATTGCGTGATGGCGAGACAAACACTGACAATAGAGCGGTATTGATACGCGCGATTTGGGTTAATTGCTCACTGGTAAACACATTAATCATTGCACTTATGGTCTGGTTCACAAAGTCAGCACCTAAATCATCATGCCAAAGCGTGATACATCCAACTACCTGTTCGTCTTGGCTCTGTTGATCGTGCATCACGAGGACTTGATGACGCACTGCGCTATATTGACCATTGGGCAACATTAATGCATGTGCTAAGTAATTTTTTAGACACTGCTTGTCTCCGAGAACAACCGGCAATAATTCAGGCGCAGTTGCAACAATTAATTTGCTCAGCGCTTGTGCATCATGCGCTTGGCCCTGACGTAATATAAACATTGCTCATCCTGCTTAAATAAAGGTATAACTTGCTTTAATATCTGCATTAATGGTAGACTTCGTCGCCCTTAAATTTAGGGTCGTTTTACATTGTAATTATCACTACACATTGATTGTATATTGAGAAAAGCATTGTATTACATTCAGGTTGAATTTGGTCGCAAAATTCAACAACACTAAAAAAATACAATATTTGTATATAACTTGGAGACATAAACATGTCTGAAGCAATCTTTAATTTAGAAGCACAAGTCCGAACTGACCTAGGGAAAGGTGCGAGCCGCCGCTTACGTCATCAAGACAAAGTACCAGCAATCGTATATGGCGCTGACAAAGAGCCTGTATCTATTACTTTAGCTCATAACAAACTTATGCAAGCGCAAGAGTTTGAAGCTTTTTATTCACACGTATTAATTCTTGATATCGCTGGTGAAAAAGTTGAAGCCTTAGTAAAAGACATGCAACGTCACCCGTACAAGCCAAGAATCTTGCACGTGGATTTTTTACGTATTGATGCTTCTAAATCGCTACATACTAATGTACCTGTTCATTTCATCAACGAAGAAACTGCACCAGCAATCAAAACTGATGGCGGCCATGCAGAGCATCACGTAAACGAAATCGAAGTAGCTTGTTTACCAAGCAACCTTCCTGAGTTCATCGAAGTTGATTTAACTAACGTTGCATTAGGTCAAACGTTACATTTATCTGATGTTGTATTACCTGAAGGTGTTACATCAGTAGAACTTGCTAAAGGTGAAAGCCATGATTTAGCAGTAGTAACTATTAAAGCGGCAAAAGTTAAAGCTTCTGACGCTGATGACGAAGCAGCCAGCGCGGAATAATCTGCGTTGACGGACATTCGTCTAATCGTGGGTCTGGGTAATCCAGGCCCCGAATATCAAAATACTCGCCACAACGCGGGTCAAATGTTTGTTTCTTCCCTAGCACGCACCTTCTCTTGTACCCTCAAACCTGAAAGTAAATTCTTTGGCTTAACCGGCCGAACGACGATTGCTGGACGTGATGTGCGCTTGCTCTACCCCACTACATTTATGAATCTTAGCGGTCAAGGCGTTGCTGCGATTGCCCAGTTTTATAAAATAGAAGTAGCAAACATTTTGGTCGCTTACGATGAACTTGATCTTCCCCCTGGCATCGCAAAATTTAAAGTCGGTGGAAGTTCAAGTCAAAACGGCATTCGTGATATCGTTGCACGTATGGGTAATCAAAAAGATTTCATCCGCCTACGCATCGGCATTGGCCATCCTGGCCATAAAAGCCGCGTAACGGGTTATGTCTTAGGTAAAGCCCCGCAAAACGAACAAGAAAAAATCGATGCAGCGATTGATGAAGCAATCCGCAGTACTGAAATATTAATTAAAGAAGATTTAGTTGCTGCTCAGCAGCGCTTACACAGCTTTTCGGCTGAATAACGATAGGAATACTCCCATGGGATTTAAATGTGGCATTGTTGGTTTACCCAACGTTGGTAAATCAACCTTATTTAACGCACTGACGAAAGCCGGTATAGAAGCCGCTAACTTTCCATTTTGTACTATTGAACCTAATACAGGTGTAGTCCCGGTGCCTGATTTACGTCTTGATGCGTTATCAGCAATTGTAAAACCGCAAAAAGTTATTCCTACAACGATGGAGTTTGTCGACATCGCAGGACTAGTTGCTGGAGCATCTAAAGGTGAAGGTCTGGGTAATAAATTCCTAGCCAATATCCGTGAAACCGATGCTATTGGTCATGTTGTTCGTTGTTTTGATGATGAAAACATTGTTCACGTTTCAGGTAAAGTATCCCCTGCTGATGATATCGAAATCATCAATACTGAATTAGCCTTGGCCGATTTAGATACAACAGAAAAAGCGATTCACCGTGTTGCTAAACGGGCTAAAGGCGGCGACAGTGAAGCAAAGTTTGAATTAAAAGTACTTGAGAAAATCAAGCCACACCTTGATGAAGGTGAAATGCTGCGCTCTGTTACACTAGAAAAAGAAGAGTATGCTGCCATTAGCTACATGAACTTCTTAACTATCAAGCCCACTATGTATATTGCAAACGTGGCTGAGGATGGCTTTGAAAACAATCCATTATTAGACGTAGTAAAAGAAATTGCCGCAGCAGAAAATGCTGTCGTAGTCGCTGTATGTGCAGCCATTGAATCTGAAATCTCTGAACTGGAAGATGAAGATAAAAATGAATTCTTAAGTGAAATGGGTCTTGATGAGCCGGGTCTTAACCGTGTAATACGTTGTGGTTATGAGTTGTTGACTCTGCAAACATACTTTACTGCTGGCGTAAAAGAAGTACGTGCATGGACCTTCCCTGAAGGATCTACGGCGCCTCAAGCTGCTGGTAAGATCCACACTGACTTTGAAAAAGGTTTTATCCGTGCTGAAATCGTCGGTTTTGATGATTTCATCGCTGGCAACGGTGAGCAAGGTGCAAAGGATGCCGGTAAATGGCGTCTTGAAGGCAAAGAATATATTGTTAAAGATGGTGACGTTATTCATTTCCGATTTAACGTATAAGCTAAATATTTACTGCTAAAGTTAATAACCGACTTAAACGTAAAAAGCGAGAACCTATGACTGGGTTCTCGCTTTTTTGTGGGGCACTTTTATGTCAGCTAAATCAATAACTATTTAAGCGTCTTGCATATCGAAGCAACGAGCTGCCACCTAATAGAATCAACAACCATCCGGCCAAACTCCCGCCAGACGATGAAGGGGTTGTCACCTCTGGATTGTTTATTGGTGTATTAGTATTAGTGGTTACTACATTCAGAACTAAATTATCCACTACCGTCATTACTGGTGTGCCATTATCGGTAATTTCTAATGCCATATCTACCGATGAACCAGAAATTGAACTCGGGTCAAATGTCACTATCAAGCCATTATTACTAACAGTTTGATTCGATACAGCCACACTACTCCATGTATAAACATGATCACTCAACCCATCGCTATCTGTAACCGTTGCAGTGATAGTTACAGTGCCAGCAGCAGGATCAATTTGAGATATGGCGATGTTGTTTTGCGTTGCTGATAAACTTACAATGATAGGAGTAACATTTACAGGTGTCACGACTACATTTTCAGGTGCTTTACTAAAATAGATATTATCCAAGTACACATCACCACTACCTGCTATTTTTAACTGAAAGGTATTTGATAGGTCGACAACACTTGCAAATGTACTTAATGGAATAGCTAGGCGCTGCCAAGAACCTTTTACAACATTAATGACATGAGGGCTTTCTTGAGGCCCTGGGCTAATCAAATAAAGTTCGAGACTTTGTGCATTTGCTGTCCAGTAATCAATATGCAAAAACTCATAACCTGATACATCTTGTTTATTATCACCATAATCAGTGCCTTGGTAATTTAATCCGGTGTATTTAAGGACAGTATTACCTTCAACTTGAACCTGAGTCACTTGTGTCGCTTGGTTCCAATTTGGGTTGTAGTCAATGCTATCAATGTTATTGTACGCGTCACTAAACAACGAAATCACATCATCCGCATTGTGCGTTGGTGCTAGAGGGGCTGTTTCGGGGGTTGCAGAAACAGGTGTGGTCTGCGTCACTTCACAACCAGTTATATCTACGGTCGTATTAACCTGCGAATTAGGGCATTGGTCTTCGATATCCGCAACACCATCCATATCACTATCAACGGCAACAGGTGTGAATTCATTACACGCATTGACTGTACTCGCTTCATTTGCAACACAGCGTGCAACGTAATCTACTTCCATCGTAGCTTGAGTCATAGTAGGGTCAACATTACCACCTAATGTCCCCCCTATCGCGACATTCAATAACAAAAACATCGGCTCTTCGTATTGCGCACAGTTGGTCATGTCATGACGCACAACTAAATTATCATTGGCGTACAAACTGATCTCATCTGCACTCCATTCAATGGCATAGGTATTAAAACTTTGCACATCAGGCGCACCACCAGGATAGTTGTAACGAACGGTGCCACCACATTGACTGAGGTTAACGTTATGAAAAGCAGTAATAAATGAATTACCAGCATTGCCATGCCATTCCCACACATCAATTTCACCTGCACCAGGATTTGGCCAACCAACAATATCATTATCATTCGCTATAGGTTGCTCTCGAATACGTCCCTCTAACATCCAAAACGCAGGCCAAGTACCGTTGCGCAGCTCATCAAATTTTAATCGGGTTTCAATACGTCCATATAAAAATTCGGCTTTGTCTTTAGAGTTTAAACGACCTGAAGTCCATGATTTATTTTGTCCATTTAAGCCCGGACAAGCTATATTTTGTTTACGTGCAGTAATTTTAAGGGTGCCATTGGACACTTCATAGTTACGATCAGCCGATGTTTCATCATCAGTATAACATTGAATTTCGTTGTTATAATTGGCTTGAGTTTGTGCGGTCCAGTGTGAAAAATCAACACCCGTCCCATCAAATTTTTCAATCCAAGTGCGTTCCCAACCAGCATGTGCTGCTGAACTTATTAATGCGGTGGTGACTAAAGTGGTAACTAAAGTAGTAA
>DBBN01000077.1:7159-12415 GCA_002292215.1 Glaciecola sp. UBA983
ATTCCTAAAGAAAAACCAAAAATATCACAAAATGTAAGCGGTTACATTTATGTTATCACAATGTGTATCAAGGTTGTAATATTATTGTGTATGCTTTGTAAATGGTGGCTATTTGCGCAACCACTTTATTGCTTGCCATATCATCAAACCAAACAACACCAGTGCACTGAGTTGATGAAAACTGCCAATCATATCATCGTGTGAGCCATGCGCGAATTGCATACTGATATCGTAATAATTGAAAATTACATCTACTGCCCACCCCGCTAACAACGCAGAGGAGATCAAAGCAATCAGGTACAAGACCAGCTCGCGTTGACCTAATTCATTCTTGATAATCATCAATGTTGCTATATTTGTCGCAGGACCGGTTAACATAAACACAAGTGCAGCACCTGGCGATATTCCTGCTAGCATTAACCCTACTGCAACCGGTGTCGATGCCGTAGCACAAATATACATTGGGATAGAAATCATAACCATCACTAACATCGCTAACGGCCCAGATCCATAGCTCGCCATCCAATTACTAGGTACATAAGTTAACACTATGGCAGCAAAAAATAATCCAATTAATAGCCATTTCATAAAGTCGACTAGAAGTTTATCAAAACCATATGACAACACGGCTTTGATACTGATCAACCAGTCTTGCTTTAGTGCATTTTGTTCGGTGTCAGCAATCGTACTTACACCACTGCTACAATTACTTTTTGCGTGACAACAACTACTAGAGCCACTATCAATATCAGGTTTGACGGGTTCTTCTTTACCCCATATCGCAATTGTCATTCCAGTAATAATAGCTGAAACGATTGCGGCAATCGGTCGGGCAATCGCCATCGGTAAGCCCATCAATGCATACGTGATCCCTATTGAATCTACGCCAGTTTCTGGTGTAGATACCAAAAAGCTCGCCGTACTGGCTTTACTCGCACCACTCCGACGGATCCCCATCGCAACCGGAATAACTGAGCATGAGCATAAAGGTAACGGTGCACCAATTAGTGCAGCCGTCGCAACTGGACGCAAGCTGCCTTGCTTTTTATTAACGCTATTTGGACTCGAACCGCCCAAGGTGCTGACAATCCACTCATTGGGTAACCATTGATGGATCATCCCTGCAATAAGCATCCCTAATAATAAATACGGCGCGGTCTCCGTAAACAAAGCAATAAAGTTTTCAATGAGTAGAATGATCGTTCTCCAATATACCTTGCACAATGCAGGCTACATAATACTTGATACATAATTGTATAGTTATATGATGTTCGCGCTGCATTTACCCTAAAATGGCAATTATTCCAGAGATTTTGCCAGACTAAATGCACCACGTATTTGTCCTAACTGATATCCAGTTGCCATGTCACTTGGATAGGTAGTGTTAATAATTGATTGTACTGCTGGATTGATATTTGTGCCATGACAATTTAAACACACTCCTTCTACTGGCTGTGCTTGCATATAGCGATAGGTATTATTTACGATTTGTGATGATTTGAGCACCGCAGCCTCTCCCTGTGTAGATTGCTGTTCTGCAAACCACGCTAATGTTGAACGTTCATGCTCGTCTGGTGTGGCCGTATCGATATTACGTGGCTGTAAACTCACTCGTTTTACCTCCCAGCCAGTTTCTGCACTTAATGCTTTTGCTATTGCAGGTGCTTCAACAGCGCAAATATCCACGGCATGTACTAAACCTCCCGATTGAATCGCTGCTTTGAGTTTCGGTTTTAATGTACCACCAAAACGCTGTGTAATTGTTTGTGCCTCGGTTTCTAACGCCAATTTATCATCTGGTGAATATAACTTAGCAGAACAGCCTTGCACACCTAACAACCCCAAGCTGAATAAAGTAATGATTGATGTATGACGAATAAATATTGAACGATTCATAGTCTTAGCTCCGATATTTCAAATAATAATAAAAAGGAAAATAATAAAAAAAGAGAGGATTTATTCCTATATTAGCTCAAGTAATCGTAATATATGTTGAGTTATATCAAACAATATTTGTGTGTTTTTACGTCACCCAACCATTAATCGCCGCATAATTGTGTGTATTTCAGGCATTTGAAACAAAGTTAAGTGAAAATTGCCTTTTTTCCACAAAAAAGGGTTGACGAGCATTCTCTCAATACGCATAATACGCCCCGCTTCAACGGACAACATTGTTCGTTTAGTAAGTGGCTAAGTAGCTCAGTTGGTTAGAGCACATCACTCATAATGATGGGGTCGCAGGTTCGAATCCCGCCTTAGCCACCATTTATTTCTGTACTAGAAGTAAATGAGATAGAGAGCAAACTCCGTGCGGGAGTGGTGGAATTGGTAGACACGCTGGATTTAGGTTCCAGTGCTTCACGGCGTGAGAGTTCAAGTCTCTCCTTCCGCACCATATGTTTAAAACATATAAAAAAGCAGTTTTTAAGATCGGTGAGTGGCGCAGCTTGGTAGCGCACTTGGTTTGGGTCCAAGGGGTCGTAGGTTCGAATCCTATCTCACCGACCATCTTAAAATACCTGCAATCTTCCTAATGATATAAAATTTAAATAATACAATCTCAATCCTGTATTAAATCTTCTCTGTACTAAATCTTCTTGTAACTGTATAATGCGCCGTCTTTTATAATGGGTCTGAACACCTATATGTTCGCATATAAGTAAACAGTTCAGTTAACCGCGCATGAATGCGCACAGTTGAGGTAGAATAATGCAAGTTTCAATCGAAACGACTCAAGGTTTAGAGCGCCGTGTAACGGTCGCAGTTCCAGCAGCTTCAGTCGATGATGCAGTTAAAGTACGTTTACAACAATTAGCTAAAACACAGCGTATTAACGGCTTCCGTCCTGGTAAAGTACCAGTCAAAGTGTTACAAAAGCGTTTTGGTGCGTCGGTTCGTCAAGAAGTCGCTGGTGACTTAATGCAGCGTCATTTTTATGAAGCCATTATTCAAGAAAAAATTACTCCAGCAGGCATGCCAGCTTTTGATTTGACCAAAGACGTTGCTGGTGAAGATTTAGAATTCACTGCAGTATTTGAAGTTTATCCTGAGCTAGAACTAAAAGACTTAGATAAGTTGGAAGTTGAAACGCCAGTAGTAGAAATCAAAGACAAAGACCTTAAAGAAATGATGGTTACGTTGCAAAAGCAGCACGCTGAATGGAAAGAAGGCAAACGTAAAGCTAAGAAAGACGATCGTGTAACGATTGATTTTGTTGGTTCTATCGACGGTGAAGAGTTCGAAGGCGGCAAAGCTGAAGATTTCCCATTAGAGCTAGGTAAAGATCGCATGATCCCTGGTTTTGAAACAAACATTGTTGGCCTTAAGCCTGGTGAAGAGTGTGTAGCTGAAGTAACATTCCCTGAAGATTACCATGCTGAAGCGTTAAAAGGTAAAGCGGCAACGTTCGCCATTACTGTGAAGAAAGTTGAAGGCTTAAACTTACCTAAAGTAGACGAAGAATTTGCAAAGCTGTTCGGTGTTGAAGAAGGTGGCGTTGAAGCATTAGAAGCTGAAGTTAAAAAGAACATGCAGCGTGAACTTGACCAAACAGTTAAAGCTAAAGTCAAAGAAAACGTGATTGCAGCGTTAATAGCATCGCAAGAAGTTGAAGTGCCTGCGGCGCTTATCGACCAAGAAGTGAACGCATTACGTGACCAAGCAAAACAGCGTTTTGCGCAACAAGGTCAAGCGGATCCAAGTACTTTACCAGAGTTACCAGCAGAATTGTTTACTGACAATGCTAAGCGTAGAGTATCAATTGGTCTGATCTTAGGTGAAGTGATTAAAGCAAACGATCTTAAAGCCGATGAAGATAAAGTGAATGCGTTAATCGAAACTACTGCTTCTGCATATGAAGATCCAAGTGAAGTGATTGAATATTACAAAACAAATCAAGAGCTTATGAGCCAAATGCAAAATGTTGCATTAGAAGAGCAAGCAATTGATTGGGTTCTTGCACAAGCTAAAGTCAAAGCAGTGACAACTAAATTTGACGAGATTATGAACAAACAAGCGTAATACTCAAATTACGTTTGACTTTCATAGTCATCAACTGATTAAATGCCCAGTATTCACTGGGCTTTTTTATACCAATAAGGATATGCAATTGAACATATTTGACGAGACACAAAACGCTTTGGTACCTATGGTTATTGAACAAACCTCAAAGGGCGAGCGTTCATTTGACATCTATTCACGTTTATTAAAAGAAAATGTAATCTTTTTAGTGGGTCAAGTTGAAGACCACATGGCAAATCTGATTGTGGCACAGATGTTATTTTTAGAAGCTGAAAATCCGGAAAAAGATATTTTTCTTTACATCAATTCTCCAGGTGGTTCTGTGACTGCTGGGATGGCCATTTATGATACGATGAAGTTTATCAAGCCAGACGTGAGTACTGTATGTATTGGTCAGGCAGCAAGCATGGGAGCCTTTTTGCTTTCTGGCGGTGCCAAAGGCAAGCGTTATTGTTTACCTAATGCGCGTGTCATGATTCACCAACCATTGGGTGGTTTCCAAGGTCAAGCATCTGATTTTGAGATCCACGCGAAAGAAATTTTATCGATTAAAGAAAAGCTTAATCGCTTAATGGCCGAACATACGGGACGTGATTATGAGCAGCTAGCTCACGACACTGACCGAGATAATTTTTTAAATGCACAAGAATCGGTTGATTATGGTTTGATTGACCATATTATGACTAGTAGACTTGATGCAATATCAGGCAAATAAATCAAATTGAGCTATATTTATACTACTGAGTGTAAATTTAGGCATCATACAAATAGCAGGGCGGTACATAAATGAGTGACAAACCAAAGAGTGATGGCGATAACAAGCTTTTATATTGTTCTTTCTGTGGCAAAAGCCAGCATGAAGTACGTAAGCTTATAGCTGGACCTTCCGTATTTATTTGCGATGAATGCGTTGATTTATGTAATGATATTATTCGTGAAGAAATTAAAGAGATTTCTCCAAAGCAAAAACATGACGCCTTACCTACGCCGCAAGAGATCCACGCTCATTTAAATGACTATGTGATTGGTCAAGAGCATGCTAAAAAAGTATTGTCAGTTGCCGTTTATAACCATTATAAGCGATTGAAAAATGGCGATATGCATGACGGTGTAGAACTAGGTAAGAGTAATATCTTGTTAATTGGTCCTACAGGTAGTGGTAAAACATTACTCGCAGAGACGCTAGCTAGATTGTTAGATGTACCCTTTACCATGGCTGATGCAACAACATTAACT
>DBBN01000001.1:0-32607 GCA_002292215.1 Glaciecola sp. UBA983
GCGTTTAGCGGATGAAGCGATACACATGGCTCGAATCAACTTACAAGCCATTGACGCGCCTGCTGGCAATATGCCTGTTGTGTTAGGTAATGGTTGGCCTGGTGTGTTATTACATGAGGCAGTTGGGCATGGTTTAGAAGGTGATTTTAACCGCAAGGGCTCATCCACATTCTCTGGCAAAATTGGTCAACAGGTCGCCGCTAAAGGCGTGACAGTTGTTGATGATGGCACGATGCTCGATCGACGCGGTTCCATGACAATAGATGATGAAGGTACACCGTCTCAATACAATGTGCTTATCGAAGATGGAATATTACAAGGCTACATGCAAGATAAGCATAATGCGGCATTAATGGGCGTTGCCCCAACCGGCAACGGTCGTCGCGAATCTTACGCGCATTTACCGATGCCACGTATGACCAATACTTATATGCTCGGTGGTGAACATTCCCAAGCTGATATTATCAGTACCATTAAACTTGGTGTGTTTGCACCCAACTTTGGTGGCGGACAAGTCGATATTACGTCGGGTAAATTTGTATTTTCGACGTCAGAAGCGTATCTCATCGAAGATGGTAAAATTAGCACTCCGATCAAGGGCGCAACCCTAATCGGTAATGGTCCCGATGTAATGGGTAAAATATCTATGATAGGCAATGACTTAGCGTTAGATAAAGGCGTTGGGGTGTGTGGTAAAGACGGTCAAAGTGTACCCGTAGGCGTAGGTCAACCTAGCTTGAAAGTCGACGAAATCACCGTCGGTGGCACGCAATAAGGGTTGTTACAACAAATGCTATAACCGAAGCTAAGCCTGCGGTTATAGCGTAAGCACAACTTAGTTTGGCATGACACTTTTGAGATATTGAAAAATCTCACGTGATGCTTTCGGCGACTTATTTTGTTCTTCTTGCTTTTTAGCTTGACGAATTAGCTGACGTAAACGTTGACGATCAAGGGCCGGATAGGTATCAAGCAGTGCTTCAACTGCCTCATCACCTTTTTGGATTAACTCGTCACGTGCGATTTCAATCGCATGAAATGCTTGATTTGATTGACGCTGTTTAGCGTTAAGTACCGCTAAGGCGTTTTCAATTGGTTCAAAATCCGATTGACGTAACAACTTAGCCACTAATTGTAATTGACGACGATAGCCTTCTTTTTTCTTATCGATACGTTGGGCAAGTGCCACGGCATCAGCCAGATCTTCTGACAAAGGAATCGTTTTTAAGGCTTTCTTAGTCAGGCCCACTAAGGTTCTACCGACCAGATGCAATGCATCTGCTTGTTGCTTAAGTTGAGTTTTACTGACCCAATTTTCATCTTCATCTGGGGCGGCTGTAAATTCTTCTTGGGACATAACATTTAACTTTTTCTTTTGAATATGGTTCTATTATAACAACGGAACCACAAACTTGGATAGCGAAACCGACATTATGCAAACAAAACAGCAACTCGAAGACATTAAACAGGTCGTAAGTGATGTATTAGCCATGGCGAAAGCGCAAGGCGCAACTGAAGCCGAAGCAAGTATGTCGAAAGTTCAAGGGATCGCCGTATCGGCGCGTATGCAAGAAGTCGAAAACATCGAATTCACCAATGATGGCGGCTTAGGTATCGCCGTTTATGTCGGTCGTCACAAAGGCTCTGCTTCAACGGCAGACTTATCCCCTGCGGCATTATCATTAACCGTACAAAAAGCCATCGAGATCGCCAAACATACCGGCGAAGATGACTGTAATGGCATTGCTGATGTCGACCAAATGGCAACGTACATCCCTGATTGTGATTTATATCATCCAATTGAATTAGATACTGAGCTAGGTCTTACTTATGCACTCGCAGCCGAAAAAGCAGCATTAGATAGCAGTGACAAAATTACTAACTCTGATGGTGCCAGTTATAACGCCAATATTGGCTGCCGTGTATACGGTAACTCACATGGTTTAATTGCGGGTTATCCAAGTACTCGTTATAGCTTAAGCTGTGTGGTGTTAAGCCAATCAGAACATGATATGCAACGTGATTATGCGTACAGCGTATCGCGTGTCAGTACTGAGCTATCTGCACCTGAAGCGATTGGTCAAGAAGCGGCTAAAAATGCAATTGACCGCTTAGATGCCCGTAAAATTAATACCGGAAAATACCCCGTGGTATTTGATCGTCAAATCGCCTCTAGCTTATTTGGTCATTTCGTCGGGGCAATCAGTGGCGGCAGTTTATATCGTAAATCATCATTTTTACTCGACTCTATCCAGACTCAAGTGTTACCTGAATGGCTCAGTATTGCCGAAAAACCGCATGTTAAACGCGCACTAGCTAGTTCACCTTTTGATAACGAAGGGGTCCAAACTAAAGATATGCAAATTGTACAAGATGGTGTGTTGCAACATTATCTATTAACAAGTTATTCGGCGCGCAAAATGGGCTTAACTACCACCGGACATGCTGGTGGGATCCATAACTGGTATGTCTCGACCAATGCACCAGACCAAGCGGCTTTATTACAGCAAATGGGCACAGGATTATTGGTCACTGAGTTGATGGGACAGGGTGTCAATGGCGTGACCGGTGATTACTCGCGTGGTGCAGCTGGGTTTTGGGTAGAAAATGGGATTATCCAATATCCTGTCCATGAAATCACGATTGCAGGTAATCTCAAGACGATGCTCAAAAATATTACTGCTGTGGCAAATGATATTGAAGCTCGCGGTAGTATTCAGACAGGATCAGTATTGATCAGTGAAATGCAAATAGCCGGTAATTAATCAGCTAAAATAAGTGATAGGCCAATGACTCGTTGCGTTAGCGCAAATAAACATCGAAACGGTGTTTTTTACCTTTGATTTGCATGGTTGGCGCTTTATCTTGTAAAAATGGCGCGTAATTGGGTCGTTTCACGACGACTCGTTTCGCGGCTAATGATAACGCTGGCGTTAATAAATCATCCGCATCCGCATCATGTCCGAGTAACGTTTGAAACATTTTCATTGGCTTTTTTACGGCTGCGGATTTTTTCTTATGAGGAAACATCGGATCTAAGTACACCACATCCACCTCTTGCTTTTGTTCAATGAGCTCTTGTAACCGCTCGACCGCATTGCCAGGTAAAAGCTTCATTCGTGCGACAATATCCCGGCTTTGTACATCTTCACTACCACGATCTAGCCCATCATGTAATAACGCACACACAATATTCGTCCGTTCAAGCAGCGTGACTTGGCAACCTAGGGATGCCAAAATAAAACTATCCGTGCCTAAACCTGCAGTTGCATCCACAACACTCGGGCGCAATGTACTTTTGATCCCTACAGCTTTAGCGATAGCTTCGTTTTTGCCACCGCCTTTATCTTTGCGATAGAGCAACGCATCTGCGGCAAAATCAACACACAATGGCAACAATTTAGGATCACGTAAATCAACTAATCCAACGCCTTCATCGACACTCACTAGTGCGTACTGCCCAAATTGATTAACAGCTTTATCGGTGTAAATGGCTGCTAACTGTTGAAGGCCAACAAATTCAAGTTGGTAAGTACTTGCTAGTGCTTTAAGGTTTTTAATATCTGACAAAACATCGTTAAATTTGATTAATGATAACGGCTTACCCGCAGCGTTATGTAACACTCGACCACTAAAATCAGGCATTTGAATATTGTTCCTTCGCGCCTAACCAACGATTAATCATGGCTTGCGCATTGGCGGGGTGATGCACAAATAAATCCGCAGCTAACTGCTGGACTTGATCGAGTAAGTGCCCGTCACGGACCAAATCTGCTATTTTCAGATCGGCAATGCCGGTTTGTTTAGTACCTAAAATCTCACCCGGCCCGCGTATTTCCAGATCCATTTGCGCGATATAAAACCCATCATTAGAGTCTCGCAAGACACCTAAGCGTTTGGTGGCAGTCTTGGATAAGGTACCGTCATACATTAATACACAATGACTTTCTACAGAACCTCGACCTACTCGGCCGCGGAGTTGATGCAGTTGAGCTAAGCCTAATCGTTCTGGGTTTTCAATGATCATTAAACTGGCATTGGGTACATCTACACCAACTTCGATTACCGTAGTGGCGACTAACACATCGAGTTCTGCAGCTTTAAATTGTGCCATAATTGCTTGTTTTTCTGCCGGTTTCATACGGCCATGTACTAATCCTACTTGCAGATCAGGTAAGGCAGTCTTTAACGCAATATACGTATCTTCGGCAGCTTGGCTTTGTAATACTTCAGATTCTTCGATTAGCGTACATACCCAATATACTTGACGGCTATCTGCGGTGACAGATTTGTGTACGCGTGCCATAATTTGATCCCGTCTAGCACTAGGTACAACGATAGTTTGTACTGGCGTACGTCCAGGCGGAAGTTCATCAATGACTGATGTATTGAGATCGGCATATGCCGTCATGGCAAGCGTTCGAGGGATCGGTGTCGCAGTCATGACTAACTGATGTGGGAAGCGCCCTTGCATCTCCCCTTTTTCACGTAGCGCCAACCGTTGATGCACCCCGAACCGGTGTTGTTCATCAATAATCACCATCGCCAAATTATGATAAATGACTTTTTCTTGAAAAACAGCATGAGTACCCACTAACAAATTAATATCGCCCGACACTAACGCAGTTAGTACTTGCTCACGTGCTTTACCTTTTAATTTACCGGCTAACCAACCCACATGAATGCCTAACTCAGTGAACCATGTCGCAAAATTTTGCGCGTGCTGTTCGGCTAATAACTCTGTCGGTGCCATCAGTACCACCTGATAGCCAGCAGAAATGACATTCAATGCCGCTAAAGCTGACACTAACGTTTTACCTGAGCCAACATCACCTTGGACTAAACGCATCATTGGATAAGGTTGGTGCATGTCATGTTGAATTTCACGCACGACCCGCGCTTGGGCATTCGTCGGCGCAAAGGGCAGCGTCGCTAAAAACCGTTGCTGTAAATCATCATCTTGTGCAATTGCAAAACCGGGTTGCACTTCATTGTTTGCGCGCATTTTTAACACACTGACTTGATGCGCCATGAGTTCTTCTAAAATCAGACGCTGCTGCGCTGGATGCTTACCTTCTTCAAACAAATGCAATGACACATCAGGTGGCGGTCGATGCACAATATGTAGGGCCTCGTTTAAGGAGATCTGTTGCGCATACATACCAGCAGGCATGAGCTCAGCTAATGCACCTTGCTGCATGGCTAAGAGCGCTTGTTCAGTTAAATTGCGTAAGGTGATTTGTTTCACACCATCGGTCGTTGGATACACAGGTGTCAGACTCTCAGACATGGGAGCAGTGTCATTAGGATTGACGACTTTATATTCGGGATGGACACATTCTAAGGCATGCTTACCGCGACGATATTCACCGAAGGCTCGGATTTGCGTACCCGGTGAGAGCTGTGCTTTTTGCGCCGCAGAAAAATAAAAAAAACGGCAGGTAATGATCCCAGACGCATCCTTGATTTTGATAACCAAAGCACGACGACGACCAAAAACAATATCACTTTGAATCACCTCACCTTGGATTGTCGCATGAATGCCATGATACAAATCCACGATATTATAGATATGCGTGCGGTCTTCATACCGATGAGGCAAATGAAATAACACATCTTGGACTGTGCGTAAGCCTAAGTTGGCCAGTTTTTCTGCCACCTTTGCCCCAACACCTTTTAAGACGGTAATAGGTTGATGACCATATGCTGGGGTAGCAAGACTCACGCAGTTTTCTCTACTCTGGCAGTTGCATTATGCCGTCAATTTCAATTTGAGCGGCTTTGGGTAAGGCTGAAACTTGCACCGCTGCACGCGCAGGATATGGCGTATTAAAGTACTGCGCCATGATTTCATTTACGGTAGCAAAATGACCTAAGTCGATTAAGAAAATATTCACTTTAACCATATCATTAATATCGCCACCCGCAGCTTCACACACTGCACATAGGTTTTTGAATACTTGATGCGCTTGCGCAGCAAAGTCATCCGAAACCATTTCCATTGTACTGGCGACTAACGGGATTTGACCCGATAAATATACCGTATTACCAGCTTTGATAGCTTGATTGTATGTACCGATCGCAGCGGGAGCTGCCTCTGAATGGATCACAGATTTAGTCATGATAATTCCTACTTATTAATACTTATGGTAATGGGTTTAGGTCTAGGGTTAAATATGTTTGTTTTGGCTATGTCGTGAGACTTTTTGGACTTCGGGCATAATGCGAATTTTGCGCATGATATCCGCAAAATGAATACGATTGCGTGTGGTCACTTCAAGATCCACAAAATACACATTGCTCTCTTTTTCATCCGTAATCAGATTAATGATATTCGAATCACACGCTGTAATCGCATTAGTCAGCTTAGCTAGAGTACCTTGATGGTTGATTAACTCAACTCTCACTGACACTTTAAAATCACCATCAACCTGGTCATCCCATTCCATTGGCAAGACGCGCTGAGGCTCTTCTTTGGAAAGTTTGCGAATATTGGTACAACCATGTTGGTGGATCATCATGCCTTTTCCAGGATTGAGGATCGCAACAATTTCATCATCAGGGATCGGGTAACAGCATTTGGAATAGTGCATCAACAAGCCTTCGGTGCCTTTGATAGCTACTTTGCCTCTTTTCTCATCGGCTAACGAATCGCTATCCCCAACTAATCGCCGTGCAACAATGGCGCTAAGTTCATTTCCAAGCCCAATATCTTCAAGCAAGGCATTGAACGTCGCATGTTTGGTCTCATCCACAACGCGATCAATATCAACTTGCGCCACATCATCCAGATTATTATGACCTAACGCATGACGAAGTAAACGCGTCCCCATGCCTAAGGCATCTTCGCTTTGTTGTTTACGCAAATACTGACGAATACTTGCTCGTGCTTTCGCACTCACCACAAAATTCAACCAATTGGCATTGGGTTTGGCACGAGGAGAAGTAATAATTTGCACAGTTTGGCCATTTTGCAGCGGCTCGGATAACGAGAAATTGCGGCGGTCAACGCGCACACCCACGCAGGTATTGCCAACGCCAGAATGCACTGCATACGCAAAATCAACCGCGCACGAACCAGTCGGTAATTCTATGATTTTGCCTTTAGGGGTAAACACATAAATCTCATCGGGAAATAAATCCGATTTGACATTTTCGATGAATTCAAACGAAGAACTGGCGCTTTGTTGCAGTTCCAGTAAGGATTGCATCCACTTCCGTGCTTTCAGCTGAGACGAGGTATCTTTCTCATCAGGAGATTTGTACAACCAGTGTGCAGCCACTCCTTTATCTGCCATGATATCCATTTCTTGGGTGCGGATCTGCACTTCAACCGGAATACCATGAGGCCCTATTAATGAGGTATGTAATGATTGATAACCATTGGTACGTGGGATCGCAATGTAATCTTTAAAGCGGTTTTCGATCGGCTTATACAGCCCATGCATCGCACCTAATGCACGGTAACATTCATCAATCGAGCTAAAAACCAAACGGAACGCATAGATATCCATCACTTCATTGAACATCAACTCTTTGTTGCGCATCTTGCGGTAAATCGAGTACAAGTGCTTTTCACGTCCGGTCACACTCGCCTCAAGACCATGCTGCTGCAAGCGTGCTTTAATTTCACCAAAAACATTATCAATGACTTCTTTACGATTACCGCGCGCTTGTTTGACGGCACTGCGCAATGCTCGATGACGCATTGGATACATGGCTTCAAAGCCTAAGTTTTCCAATTCGTTTTTCATATCGTGGATCCCCAGACGATGAGCAATCGGGGCATATATTTCAAGCGTTTCGGTAGCTATACGACGACGTTTATCCGGACGTAATGCCCCTAATGTGCGCATATTATGAGTACGGTCAGCAAGTTTAATTAAAATAACCCGGATATCTTGTACCATCGCCATCATCATCTTGCGAAAGTTTTCGACTTGGGCTTCTTCTTTATTGGAAAATTTGATTTTTTCGAGCTTAGAGACGCCCTCAACTAGTTCAGCGACAACGTCACCAAAACTATTCGCTAAATCTTGTTGGGAATAATGCGTATCTTCTATGACATCATGCAACAAGGCAGCCATGATCGTTTCATGATCAAAGTGCATGTCAGCAAGGATGCCGGCAACTGCGACTGGATGAGTAATATAAGGGTCGCCACTTGAGCGCATTTGCCCTTCGTGTG
Organism: Glaciecola sp. UBA983; assembly: GCA_002292215.1. GTDB lineage: Bacteria > Pseudomonadota > Gammaproteobacteria > Enterobacterales > Alteromonadaceae > Opacimonas. Next base: position 8,189 of record DBBN01000001.1, read on the forward strand.
CATCTTTTGCAAGCACAAAAGCAGATTGCACCAGTTGTACCTGGTCATCTGGCAAATACGCAGTAACTTTGGATTTTAGACCTTCAAATAAATACACGTAGCATCACAAGTGGTTGGTTTAACACATATATAAATAGAATACGTGACAATGCCCTGTGATGCTAGTGGTTTGGCGCTATTCGCTTAGAATATTTGCAACAGATGCGAACTCGGCGCGCTCTGCTTGATGCTGATCAGCAATTTCTGCTGCATCAAGAGTCTCAGCAGTGACTAAACCTAGTTCGATTTCACGCAACGCAACAACCGTTGGCTTATCATTACCCATGTCAACCATAGGTTCTTTACCACCAGTAGCGATTTGACGTGCACGTTTTGCGGCAACTAACACTAAATCAAAACGGTTACCAATTTGTTCAACAGCGTCTTCTACAGTTACGCGAGCCATGACATTCTCCGAAAAGTGAGGTTTATATTCAAAAATGGGCGCAGATTGTACATCAAATACCCAATAAGTGATAGTAGTTATTTTAGCAGTGCATTGAGTAATGCATCATGGCGTAACATCTGATGGGCTTTGGTTTGGCGTTTATCTACAACAATGGCATAAAAGGCGGCCAAGGTTTGGGCAAAATCATCATTAATTAGGAGATAATCAAACTCCGTCGCATGTGACATTTCTGCTTTAGCATCGCGCATTCTTCGGGCAATGATCTCCTCTGAATCTTGACCACGACCGATTAGGCGTTGTTCTAATTCAGCCACACTCGGCGGCAAAATAAACACTAGCTGTGCGCTCGGGTATTGCGCTTTGACTTGTCTTGCCCCTTGCCAATCAATATCCAAAAAGACATCGACACCTTGCTCTAAGGTATTTTCTATTGCTAAACGTGAGGTTCCATAATAATGATCAAAGACCTTAGCATGTTCAAAAAATGCGCCTTGTGCAATTAGTGCTTCAAATTCAGCATGCGTGACAAAATGATAATGTTCGCCATTGACTTCTCCCGGACGAGGCCCGCGCGTGGTATGTGAGATTGACACTTTTAACGGATTTTCATCAGTACTATGCGCTGCTAATAAGGCTTTAATCAAGCTGGATTTGCCTGCCCCAGACGGTGCTGAGACAACAAACAAATGTCCCAAATGTTGGGTGCTAGACCGAGCACTGTAATTAGTAATATCCGGCATGAAAAAATTTCCTCGTTATTTTAGCGCGTAAGAATAGATTGATTAAGGTAAACAATGGTAGCATAAACTATATTAATCCGTTATTTCTCCGCACATTATACAGGTAGATTTTTGCATGAGCTCACAAATTACTGAAACTCAATACCACGAATTAGTCGATCAATTACTATTATCCATTGAAGAAGCACTCGATGATTTTGCCGTTGATATTGATACAGAAAGCGCTGAAGGCATTTTAACCTTAACGTTTGAAAATGGGTCTAAGATGGTACTCAACAAACAAGAACCATTATTACAACTTTGGGTAGCCACCAAATTTAATGGCCATCATTTCAACTATGAAGATGGTTTGTGGATTGATCAACGTGGTGCGGGTGAGTTTTGGGCATTTTTAGATGAAGCCATGACCGTACAAGCAGAACAAGCTGTCGTATTAGGAATCAAATAACTCATGAGTGATTTAATTCCTAGTGTCGTGGTGGAAGCGAAAGCTGCGCACCGAGCAACAGTTATCTGGTTACATGGTTTAGGTGATTCGGGTGACGGTTTTGCCCCCATTGTTCCCGCTTTACAAATTCCAGATGCCCTTGGCGTTAAATTTATCTTTCCACATGCACCAGTGCGCGCAGTCACGATCAACAATGGCATGGCAATGCGTGCTTGGTATGATATCAAAAGCATGGATTTTAATTCTCGTGCAGACATCGATGGCGTGCTCGAATCCGTTGAATTAATTAAGGACTTAATCCAGTCTGAAATTGATGCCGGTATCGCGCCTCGTGATATCGTATTAGCAGGATTTTCTCAAGGTGGCGTTATCGCTTATCATCTTGGCCTACGTTACCCTGAGGCATTAGCCGGCATTATGTGTCTATCTACTTATATGGCACAACCGGAAAGCTTAGCCGCTGAACATAGCGAAATATCGCGTATTGTTCCTTTGTTTATTGCTCACGGTACACATGATAATGTGGTACCGATCACTATGGGTAAAGCGGCGTATGCGCGCGTTAACGAGCTTGGATACAATGCTAAATGGCATGAATACCCAATGGAACACAACGTGAGCCCTGAAGAAGTAAGTCACATTAGCCAATGGTTACAAAAAGTCTTAGCACCCTAAAACCAAATTAGAACACATTAGCAAAACGGAAATTTCTGATTTATGACGACACCCATTACACAAGTAAATATCGCTACCCGCAAAAGCGCACTCGCCATGTGGCAAGCCGAATATGTACAAGCGAAGCTGAAGGCACATTATCCTGATTTGATCATCAACTTGGTGCCAATGAGCACTCAAGGTGATCGTATTTTAGATACGCCATTAGCAAAAATTGGTGGTAAAGGGTTGTTCATCAAAGAGCTCGAAGTCGCCATGCAAGAAGGGCGTGCTGACATTGCGGTACATTCAATGAAAGATGTTCCGGTTGAGTTTCCTGAAGGCTTTGGCTTGCATGTTATTTGCCCTCGTGAAAATCCGTTTGACGCGTTTGTCTCAAATACATACGAGTCGTTAGAAACATTACCTCAAGGCGCTGTCGTGGGGACTAGTTCATTACGCCGTCAAGCACAACTTCGCGCGCGTCGTCCAGATTTAACGATTAAAGATCTGCGCGGCAACGTCAATACTCGTCTAGCGAAACTGGATGCAGGTGAATACGATGCCATTATTTTAGCGTGTGCAGGATTGATTCGTTTAGATATGGCAGACCGCATCCGTGCCGAACTCCCAGCGGTCGATAGTTTACCCGCCGTAGGTCAAGGTGCAGTCGGTATCGAATGTCGTAATGATAACGCTGAACTCATCGCGTTATTACAATGCTTAGCATGCCCAGAAACGACAATCCGTGTACTAGCTGAGCGAGCAATGAACGCCAAACTTCAAGGCGGTTGTCAGGTCCCAATTGGGAGTTATGCCACATTAACGCCTGATGCCTCTGGTAACATTACCCTGCATTTATCCGGTCTGGTCGCTAAAGTTGATGGCACGCAATTGCTAGAATCAGATGAGAGTGTCATATTAGAGCAAGATGCAGCCACGCAGGTGCAACAAGCTATTTCTCTAGGGCAGCATATTGCCCAACAACTCCTAGACCAAGGGGCGGGTGAAATTTTGGCTGCTGTTGAGTTAGGACAATAAACCATGTGGCTGGTACTGCGCCCTGAACATAAAATACATCTTTCTCAAGATGCGTTTGCTCAGGCAGGTATAGACGTAATTGGTTTAGCGCTGCAAACTGTGTTACCCAAAGACAATGTACAAGAGATTGTTACCCAACAAGATTTTATCCATACTGATGTGATTATTTTCACCAGTCAAATGGCGGCGCAACTGGCATTACCCTTTATTGGTGACCTACCCAATCATACCTACATATACGCAATCGGTAAGTCTACCTTTCAGACCTTAGCCCAATGGACAGAACAATATCCTTTCTGGTGTAATAGTCATCAAATGATTGTGCCTCCTGTGGCGCAGCAGACGAGTGAAGGGATTTTACAATTGCCTTCACTGCAACAGTTAGCGGGTAAACGTGCGCTAATTATTAAAGGTGAAAGGGGGCGCAGTACGCTCACCGAGGCTATGACTGAACGTGGCGCTGAAGTCACGTCTTGCATGGTTTATGAGCGCAATGCATTAACCACACCAATTGCTACACAAGTGTGGGAATTGGACGATATACATGGGGTAGTGGTAACCAGTAACGAACAATTACAATTAGCGTATGATGTTTATCCACATTCTTGGCTATGTGAGCTAAAATGGATAGTAGTTAGTCCGCGTATTGCGCAATATGCGCATGCTTTAGGGATCCCCAATCACAATATTACAGTAACACATGGTGCGGATGACGCAGCGCTGATAGAGCGTATTCAACAATTAATGGAGTAGAGCATGGCAGCAGATGCGACGGGTAACAACACGGAAAAAAATGCGAATAAAGACGCAAATCAGGGCGCTGAGCAACACGATGATATTATTGAAGCGACAGTAGTCGAGAAATCCTCAGAAACCTCACAAGAAAGCGTTTCTGACACGACAACAGAGCAGACTCATGAGTCGGTTGCGGATGCGATTCCGACGACCACTTTTACTCAAGAAACCCAATCTCATAGTCATAAAGGCGTCTGGGTTGTCAGTATTCTTAATTTTCTATTGATCATCATTTTGGCTGCCACCGCTTATTGGTACTTGCAGCAACAACAAAATACCACTATTCAAGCGAACCCTAAAGTCACAGCTCTAGAATCATCAATGACGAAGGTAAATAACCAGCTTGAGACATTGAATGCGGCACTCAACAGCAATAAGACCTTAACCAATGATCAACAAACCTTACTGTTAGAGTTAGTTGAAACATCGTCTAAGCAAGTCATTACCTTAGATGATATCGCACAACGTGTACAATTAAATGAGCTAAAAAACGTAGGCTTAGCCCAGCGCATTGCGGATGTATCTGGCCGCCGCCCTTCTGATTGGTTATTGGCAGAAGCTGATTACTTGGTGAAGCTTGCAGGTAAAAAGCTATGGCTCGAAAACGATGTGAAAAGTGCGATTATGTTACTCAAATCTGCTGATGTGCGCATTAGTGATCTAGCAGATGCATCCTTATTACCGGTGCGCGCATTATTAGCCAAAGACATTCAAACATTACAACAAGTCAATCAAGTCGCAACCGAGTCGATTGCCTTATCTATTTCTGCGCTAATAGCTCAGGTGGATACCTTACCGCTAGATACGCTTAAATTACCGGATGCAGAAGTACCTGCTCAACAAGCGACAGTAAGTAATGACGTTAGTAATTGGCAAGAAAATTTAAAGGCCAGCTGGGACGCGATTGTCAGTGATTTTGTCACGGTTGAAAAACGCACTGCAGCAATCACTCCTTTTATGTCTGCTAAGCAACAATGGTTGGCTCGTGAACAATTAAAGTTTGCCCTATTAAACGCACAACAAGCCGTGATGCAAGGCCAAAGTACCCTATATAAGCAAGCGTTGCAGCAGAGTCTGGATATCGTCGTAGCACACTACCAGTTAGATAATGTGGGTATCGAAGCTTACATTAGTACGATTCAAGAGTTGGTAATGCTAGACACCTCACGTGAGTTACCAGCACAATTAGACGCGCAACAGCCTCTAGGCGAGATCATTGAACAACGTATCCAAACCCTCTTTGCTGGAGGACGTTAAGCATGATCAGAGTCATATTATTATTGATATTTTTAGTCGTAGGGCTAATTGTAGGTCCTAATTTGGTTGGCGAAAAAGGCTATGTCTTAATCGCACTAAAAAATACCACGATTGAAATGAGTGTTATCAGCTTAGGTATTATGGTGTTTGTGGCGGTAATTGGCTTTTTGGTGCTCGAATGGGCAATTAAACGGATTGTTGGAGCGGTGACCGGATCACGCCATTGGCTTGGCGGTTGGGGCGAACGTCGGCGTCAGCGCTTCTTTACTACAGGCATGCAAGCCTTAGCGGAAGGTGATTTAGGCGTTGCTCAAAAATTCTTAGGCAAAACGACTAATGCTAACTTTGATGGTTTAAATTTATTGGCCTTGGCTGATGTGGAAGCAAAACAAGGTAATACGGTCAAAGCCCTCGGTTATTGGCAACAAGCCTCGCTAATCAAAGGCAGTGAACTCGCCGCGAAGCTCAACATGGCGCGTTTTGAAATTGGACAAAACAATGGTGTTGAAGCCCTAGCGATTATTGAATCATTATCAATGCAACAAAAACAAAAACCTAACGTCATTGAAATCTGGGCTGGCGCATTGGCGGCGGCAGGTGAATGGCATGCATTACGCGAACGCTTAGCGGGTGGCTGGAAAAAACCATTAGGCGAACGTTATAGCCATTGGTCAGAGCTCGCCTCACAAGCTGATTTTGCCGCTATTGCTAATACTTCTGGTGCGAATGAACTGATCCAAGAATGGCACAAACTTCCGCGTGGCTACAAAAAAGATATCGCGCATCAAAAAGCCTATATCGAGCAGCTGATTAATCAAGGGATGCATCAAGAAGCAGAAAAAGCCTTGGTAACTGCACAAAAATCAGGACCTCACGATACGTTGTTGCCTCTATTTAAATCATTGCAATTGCCCAAACCTATCGCATCGATCAAATTGATTGAAAAGTGGATCAAAAAAGATATGCAAAATGCTGTGTTATATTCCACCCTCGCCCATGTTGCCTTTCACTCTGGAGATGAAATATTAGCAGAAAAGGCATTACAACAAGCGCTAGAGTTGGATAGAAGACAAGAAGATATCTTGTTATTAGCTGAAATTAAAGCCCAACAGGCAAACTCTGATGAAGCATTGGCATTGTATAAACAAGGGCTGAGCGCCAGTTAAGCGCACGCNNCCGCAATCTTTGTGTCTTGATAGCGACATTATTCGTACTGACTGCCTGTGGCGGAGGTGGAGGTGGCTCTACCACCCCAACTACTCCGGCGCCGACGAACCCGACTACACCACCACCAGCGCCGACCGTTAATATTTCAGGGCCTGGCAATGTAGCTGAAAAAACCCCAGTAACCTTAACGGGTTCATCGAGTTTTACGGGTAACGTGACATATACTTGGACACAAACAGGTGGCACGCCAGTTCAACCAGTCGCTAATGGCAACACCATTACGTTTACTTCACCTGGGGTATTTGGGATAAACGTATCGGATTATATGGAATTTACCTTAGTTGCAACTAAAGATGGCGTTTCAACGGATCCTATTTGGTTTACCTTGTATGTTGAAAGTCAAAATACCTTTGAAGATAATGCTGAATATTTTACCACTGCCGGCTTTAGTGCCAAAGAGAGTTATTTGCAAATAGCTGAAGTAGTGCGCCAAGCGGTTAATCGTATTGCTCAACCTGATACAGCTGCCCGCGCGGTCTGTTATAACGGTGGCGAAGAAACAACAACCCATACGGACACTGATGACAACGGCATGATCAGTGCGACAGACAATATTCGCATTACGTTTAATGACTGCTCATCCCCAATATTAGATACGTACGCTTTTGGTTATCTGGATGTCACAGTAACCGAAGCATCGTTGGCTAATAAAACACTAAATGCATTGATTTCACTGGATAATTTTTCTGTATCAGATGAATTTGATCGCGATACTATTATTTCCAGTCAAGGTGAACTGGAATTACAATTAAGTGAAACCGATACCACCCGTAATTATGCGATTAGTAACAGCCAACCTGTCGTGTTTAGTGTACTGAACATTCCTTTTATTAGTATTGATTCTTCCAGTTTTAGTAAGACTCAAAACCTCAATCTGGCCAAATATACATTAGAATTAAACGCGCAAATTACCGAGTTTTTATCGCAATCGACTTTTAACGTTACGACAAACACTCCTCTGAGTGGGTTTTTAGGCGAGTTTCCTAATCAAGGTGAGTTGAGCATTGGTCAGCCCGGTGGCGAAAGCTTTAGAGTCCAACCCAACAACATTATTGACTCAGATATGCTTAAGTTAATTGTTAATGGTCAAACCTATCGCACAAGATGGTCTGAATATGTCGAAGGCACATTGTTTGGTTTTGATAACGCCAACCAATACACCAACGAATATCGTATCGATAACTTTGTTAACTTTGGTCAATTAACTAGTTTTTTACAGTTTTCAAATATTGAAGCGCCGGTTTTAAAGCTACTCATGTCACGTCCAATCGATAGAGTCGATATTTCGAGCCTTACTTTTAGACTCGATGGATTTCCTTATACCACAGTGCCCACCGAAGTCACCACTGATGGTGCATTGTTGACGGTGACTCCACTAGTCCCATTAAAAGCAGGAATGACTTATAGTATTTATGGCATTGATGTCTTTAGTGAGTTTGGTCAAGCCGCTTATATGTCTTTTCTTGATATAACGACTAGCGATGCGGTTATCCCTAACATCACGGCGACGTCACGTGCGTACCGCCAAGATGATTATCCCACGTTAGATGCTTCAGCAAGTGAATTAAATGCAGGCTCAAACCTAACGATATTATGGACTGAAGTGAGTAATGTAGGAGTGGTGTTTGCGGATGCTAGCGCTGCGATAACAGCAATCAGCCTACCAAATAATGTCAATGATTCAGTGACCGCTGATATTAAAATCCGCTTAACCGTGAGTAACGAAAGCGGTCGTACAGCGCAAGAAGACATTACCCTTAGCCACCAGCCTTCTCCGGCGTCTTACATCAGCTTAGTGAGTGCTGAAGGCGATTATATTGGTCAAGGAGCATTATGGTTTTTAAATCAACCCATTGCTTTTTCAAGTGAGTCCACCAACCAAACTCCTAGTGAGTTAGTGCTTAATTATAATGGTGGCTCATCATCATGGTGGATGAATATTCAAAGCGCCGATGGCTCACCATTAGCTATTGGAGAGTACTCAGCACAACGCTGGCCATTCCAGGGACCTGGGTTTGCTGGGTTTGATTTTAGTGGTGATGGACGCGGATGTAATGAACTCACCGCAGACTTCGAAATCATTGAGTTAGCTTATGCTAGCAATGGTGATTTAGCACAGTTATCGGTTGATTTTACCCAATATTGTGAATATGCAGGTGCACCGCCATTACGTGGACAAGTGCGCTTTAATTCAAGTATGCGGATTAATCCATAAGGCAAGATAAGATAAAACAAATTAAGATAGACACAAAAAAGCACCATAACAGGTTATCTATTATGGTGCTTTTTTATGGTATGTCATTAATTAGAGTGCGGTAATTCCCATATTAAACAACGTAAATCCGTACATGTCGGTGGTTTGTTCTATGGTTTTGCTGATCGGTGTGCCGGCGCCATGTCCAGCGTCGGTTTCAATACGGATCAGAGTTGGATTTGTGCCGGTATGCTTGGCTTGCAGCTGTGCGACAAATTTGAATGAATGCGCAGGTACAACACGATCATCGTGATCTGCCGTTGTGACTAATGTTGCAGGATAGTCTATACCCGATTGCACGTTTTGTACCGGAGAGTAACCTAATAAGTATTTAAACATTTCAGCACTTTGCTCAGCGGTACCATAATCATATGCCCAACCCGCTCCAGCTGTGAATGTATGGTAGCGAAGCATATCTAATACTCCTACAGCGGGCAGCGCAACTGCGGCCAGATCAGGACGTTGAGTCAACACTGCTGCAACCAATAAACCTCCGTTAGAGCCGCCACGCAAAGCCAGTTTTTGACTTGAGGTATATTTATTTTCTATCAAGTATTCGCCGGCTGCGATAAAGTCATCAAACACGTTTTGTTTTTGTAACAACGTACCCGCTTGGTGCCATGCTTTGCCGTACTCGCCACCACCACGAATATTAGGAACAGCATAGATCCCACCTAATTCTAACCACGCCGCAACGGTGGAGCTAAAATTTGGGGTCAGACTCACATTAAATCCGCCATACCCATACAACATCGTTGGATTAGTCCCATCTAATTGTGCATCCTTGTGATGGGTAATGATCATCGGAACCTGCGTACCGTCTTTAGATTTATAGAAGACTTGCTTGCTAACATATTGTGACCCATCAAAAGCAATCTTTGGCTTGTTGTATAGCTCTGTCGTTCCTTGATCGATAGCCAGCTTGTAAATGGTCGAAGGCGTGACATAATTGGCAAAGGTATAGTAAGTTTCCGTATCTGTACTTTTACCCCAGAACGAGCCAACTGTACCCACTCCTGGCAACTCAATATCGCGTATTTTAGTGCCATTAAGATCGTATTGACTGACCTTTGAAATCGCATCCACCATGTATTCAGCAAAAATCGTCCCGCCTGCATAACTTGGGGATAGTACATGTTCAGTCTCGGGGATCACGTCAATCCAATTGCTGACGTCAGGCGCTGACACATCCACTTTGATGATTTTGGTATTGGGCGCATCTTCGTTGGTGACTAAATACAGTGTTGAGCCTTTATTCGTTAGCATATAGACATCTGAGGCGATATCTTGTTTCACCGTTTGCCATTGGCTATCGGACTGAGTTAAATCCTTAACATAGGCGCGGTTACCTGAAGTTGAATTGGCTGCGCTAACAAATAAGTAACGGTTATCTTCGCTGACTTGAGTACCGATGTAACGGTGCTTTTCGGCTTGAGTATGACCAAAAATAGCTTTGTTGTCACGTTGAGCAGTACCCAGTTCATGGTAATAAACTTTGTGTTGATCAGTCTTATCACTGAGCTCTGAGCCAGTTGGTTTATCGTAGCTAGAATAATAAAAACCCGCGTTTTTATACCAAGAGATCCCGCTGAACTTAACATCTTGCAGGGGCTCACCGATAAGTGTTTTTGTCTGAGCATCCATCACATACACTTCACGCCAGTCACTGCCGCCAGTCGAAGTCATGTAAGCTAAGGTCTGTCCATCATCACTAAAATACATCCCCGCTAAAGAGACAGTGCCATCAGCACTAAAGTTATTCGGATCAATAAACACTTCAACCGCTTCATTGGCTTTTTGGCGATAGACAACACTTTGGTTTTGTAAGCCGTCGTTTTTGTAGAAGTACGTGTAATCCCCTTCTTTGAAAGGTGATGAGATACGCTCGTAATTGATCAAATCCGTCACGACTTGTTCAATTTTGTCACGATAAGGGATCTGAGCAAAGTAAGCTTGAGTCACTTCGTTTTGAGCTTTAACCCAAGCACCTGTCTCGGCACTGCGATCATCTTCTAACCAACGGTACGGATCGGCAACCGCTGTACCAAAGTAGGTATCAACCACATCGCCAGTACGAGTGTCAGGGTAAGTTAGCGGCATATTTTTTGCCATAGTCATATCACTTATAGGGTTGTTAGTTTGTTCATTAGTGGGCGTTGGCTGGCATGCAGTTAAGACGCTAATGGTCATTGCCGATACCGCGAGTAGGGGGAGTATTTTCATACAAGTTTGTCCTTTGTTGTTATTTTTATTATCAGCGGGGGATAATAAAGCAAAGGAGGTAGTGACGGCAAGTGCTAGAGATAATACACGTCTTTAAGAGCTATAATCTTGATTCTATTAAAGCGACCGCATCACTTAATACTTCGTAAATCAATGTTTGAGCACTAGCACCATCGCCATCTTTGATAGCATTATAAACTTTCACATGAAAGGTCACATCGGTGTTGGAGATCCCTTTGACTTGGTTGGTATAGCGAATACTGACACGTAATGCAGCATCAACAAACTGGGTCAGCTGAATAAAAAAACGATTGCCACTGGCTAATAAAATCATGTTCAAAAAATTAATGTGCGCATCAAGCTGATCATCTAATCCCTCTTGTGCTTCAGCAATCCGATACAACGCCTCTTCAATTTGCGATAGCTGCTTGGGTGTCGCATTTTCAGCAGCTAGTTTTGCGGCCATTGGTTCAATCGCAAAGCGTACTTGGGTAAATTCTTTGAGTAATTGTAATGATGGTTTGCTTTTGAGGATCCACTCCAACACCTCACTGTCATATAAATTCCAGTTAGACTCGGGATTAACCGTAATACCTTGCTTTGGACGAGAAGATATCAAGCCTTTGGCTGATAACATTTTGACCGCTTCTCTGGTCGCACTACGGCTTACTGAAAATTGCTCACACAACACCGCCTCCGAGGGCATTCTAGTGCCAATAGGATAATCCCCTTTGACTATCGCCTCACCCAATTTATGAGTGAGTTGTTGTGTTAAATTTTTGGACATTTTATATACTCAGTTATATACCATTTATCATATAATTGCCCAGTCATTATGGAGGCATAGTCATGCTGAGTAAATAAGTTAAATCAGATAAATGATTCTTAATGGTATGATGTTGAAATTCCGATATTATTTTTGGTTCTATTTTGCTACTAATTTGGTATCATGCCAGCGCAAAATACGCACCCGTAGCTCAGCTGGATAGAGCGCTGCCCTCCGGAGGCAGAGGTCGTGAGTTCGAATCTCGCCGGGTGCGCCATTTCCTCTCTTTTATGGCCTTTGCTTTTATTTGTCACCAATCAGTAAAAAGTTGGTGGTGACGTGATGGTGACGATATTTAATCAGCGCCGTCATTATCAGCTAAATTTTCAGGCTATTTTGATTGGGCCAATATCGATGTGGTGCTCACACCCGAATTTACCCCCGATAACTATATTAATGGCGATTATTTTTCTTTTTTTTCACCGCAGTATTCACCTATTTCGGGCACTAATGTTGCGCCGAGTTTTAATGTTACAGGAGCCCAACTGCCCAGTTCTCCAGAATATGCAGTGCGTATCAGTAAATCCCTAGGTTCTACTGAGCTTGCACTTTATGGCTATCGTGGTTTCTACAAATCCCCATCGAGTATGACAGATACTGGCCAACCTTACTTTTCTGCTTTACGCGTTTATGGTGCAAGCGCGATTACACCGTTTGCTCAAGGATTATTCAATGCAGAGTTTGCGTACTATGATTCGACCGATGATGAGCACGGTAGCCACCCTCAGATCCCTAACTCACAAGCACGGTATTTGTTAGGATATGAACAAGAACTGATCAAAAACCTCACAGGTTCGGTGCAGTGGTATCTGGAACACACCACTGAATATGCAGCACTTGTCAGCCATTCGCTAACATCTGAATTTGAGCCTGCACGCAGTCGGATTGTGGTAACCCAAAGGCTAATGTACCGAGCCTTACAACAAACCCTTACATTCAACGCGTTTAATTTTTATTCCACTAGTGATGCTGATGGGTATTTGAAATTCAGCACGGACTATAGTCCCACGGATGACTGGCGCCTAACGGGTGGTGTTAATGTGTTTTATGGCGACCAGCCTCATACTTTTTTTAACCAATTTTCAGATGCAAGCAATGCCTTTATTCGATTGAGATTGTTTTACTAATAAGGAACTATCATGGCTAAGATCGTTGTATTAGGTGCAGGAACCGGCGGTATGCCGGCTGCATATGAAACCAAAGAAATGTTAGGTGCCGAGCATGAGGTTGTCGTTATTAACGAACATCCTGAGTTTAGATTTGTTCCATCAAACCCTTGGATTGGTGTGGGATGGCGAAAGCCCCATGCTGTCACACTACCATTGGCAAAATACTTACGTAAAAAAGATATTGGCTTTATTTGTGCCCGCGTAACCGCCATTAATGCAAAACAAAACACCTTGACCACCGACAATGGCGAGTCAATATCGTATGATTATCTCATCATCGCAACAGGTCCCAAATTGGCGTTTGCCAACATCGAAGGGGCAGGACCTGAGCATCATACACAATCGGTCTGCACCCTCGATCATGCACAACAATGCTATACCGATTTTCAAGCACTTGTACAGCATCCAGGGCCTGTGGTGGTGGGCGCATTTCAAGGAGCGAGTTGTTTTGGTCCTGCATACGAATATGCATTTATTTTAGATAAGACATTGCGTGATGCCAACATTCGAGACCAAGTTCCCATCCAATTTGTCACCAGTGAACCTTACATTGGACACTTAGGTTTAGGCGGTGTGGGTGATTCAAAAAGCCTATTGGAATCCGAATTACGTATGCGTGGGATCACATGGATCTGTAATGCAATGGTCGATAAAGTTGAAGCAGGCATGATGCATATCTCAGAGCTCAATCGTAAAGCACAAGTCGAATTCACCCATGATTTACCGTTCAAGCATGCGATGCTGATCCCGCCATTTGTCTAGCGGATATGGGCGATACGGGTGCGGCGTTTGTGGCAATACCGCAAATACCGCCACGTAATAAAACTTGGTTTAAGCAAGGTAAGTGGGTGCACTACGCCAAAATTGCGTTTGAACGCTATTTTTTATACAAAATGAAAACGGGTAACAGTGAACTTTTTTATGAAAAAGCCATGCTCAAAGCCCTAGGGATCGAACGAATAAAGAAAGATTGAGTCAAGTTATTTTACGCTGCTCTTCCATCAATACGATGCCTGGCTCTTGCCATTCGCGGAAGATTTTGTTGACCCGTTGACCCGAGCCCATGGTAATATCGGGATCAAATCCATATCAAATGTTGTGAAATATTTTAGAAATGAAGAGGCAACTGCCACTTATTTTATTGATGGGTATTTTATTGTCAGTGCCGCGATTTACCCTAAAGACAACATGCAGCGCAAATACACGAGGATACAAAATGTCTATTAATTATGAAGGTCAAGTCGCCATTGTCACCGGTGCAGGCGCAGGTCTAGGCCGCTCACATGCATTAGGATTAGCGGCACGTGGCGCTAAAGTTGTCGTCAACGATTTAGGTAGGAATGGCCAGAATTCTGCTGCCGCGCTTGGTGTTGTCGATGAGATTGTTGCCGCAGGCGGTGAAGCAATTGCGCACCACGCCAATGTGGCAAACATGGCTGAAGTCCAAGATATGGTTCAGCAAACGATGGCTAAATGGGGTCGTATCGACATTTTAGTCAACAATGCAGGAATTTTGCGTGATAAATCATTTGGTAACATGGATATCAGTGATTTTGAGTTAGTGGTACAAGTCCACCTTATGGGAGCTGCAAACTGTTCAAAAGCAGTATGGGATATCATGAAAGACCAAGAATACGGTCGTATTGTGATGACGTCTTCATCATCGGGTTTATATGGAAACTTTGGTCAAGCCAACTATGGCGCCGCCAAAATGGCAGTCGCTGGTTTAATGAACACCTTGTGTATCGAAGGCCATAAATACAATATTCGCGTCAACTGTTTAGCACCAACAGCCAATACAGCCATGACTGAAAACCTTATCGGTGATCAACGCATTCTGGATTTAATGACCCCGGAATCAGTCACGGCGGGCTTGTTAGCTTTAGTCTGCACTGATGCACCTAATCGCACTATTTTAGCAACGGGTGCTGGCGGTTATGCACGCACTATCGTGTATGAAACAGCAGGTATTTATTTATCGCCTGAAGAACAAACGCCAGAAAACGTATTGGCCAACATGGATCAGATCAGCAATCCCGATAATCAAACGGAATTAACAGCTGGCTGGATGCAAACTGATAAATTTGTCGCCAAAGCAGCTGCTGCGCTCGGCGTTGATTTAAGCAAAAAAGACTAAAGATAATCTGTTAAGGGTGTTTGGAAGTACTATTGCTCGATCACCTTTTTTATTTCCAGCCGTGGCGCCACTGCTCAGGATCTTTTAAATCACGCCAATCAATGTCTGCTTGCCGCTTGGACAGCACCGCTTCAATTTGGCATAGCTCGACCCCCCCCTCATCCGTAAACTTCATTTTGGCAATGATAAAATGCTTTTCTTTATTCTGCGGTGTGACAGCCGTCCACTTACTATTTAAGAGTTTAGTGGGATTAATTTGGTGCATGACTATCCTGTGATTATTGTATTGGCGTAATTCAGTATACGCTAGGTTATTGATTAGATGGAACAGATCCTAGCCAACAACACACAATTAGCATGTCATTGGCGTTGTAAATACTTTGCATTTTTAACGTAAACAAAATACACTTTATTTGTTAACCTTTTTGAAAACCAATGAAAGATTTAGTTACTACCAATTTTTATAGTTATGGTAATACCAATTAAGGAGCGAATATGTCATTGCCTATACAATGTATCAAAAAACTTGCCGACTGACTCGGATAAAAATGGCAAAGCCGATTCGATTCCTGAGGTGAATCTAGCTAGCAAATTTGAATATAGCCCGTTATTTTATACAGCAAAAGATGGGGGCTTAGTCTTTGCGGCACCCAATAAAGGCGCGACTACATCCAAAAATACTAAATACACGCGCACAGAATTACGTGAAATGCTACGAAAAGGCAATGGTCGTATCAAGACTCAAGGGGTGAACAAAAACAATTGGGTATTTGGTTCCATACACAGCTCAGGTCAAAGAAAAGCTGGCGCCGTTGATGGTTCTTTAGAAGCCACGGTTGCAGTTAATCGCGTATCTACAACTGGCGATATCAAAAAAGTCGGGCGCGTGATCATTGGACAAATTCATGCCATCAAAGATGAGCCAATTCGTTTGTACTATCGAAAATTACCTGGTAACGAAAAAGGCGCGATATATTTTGCCCATGAAATTAATGGCGGCGATGACATCTGGACTAACATGGTAGGCATACGCTAGCAAATCCAGAAGATGGCATTGCGCTTGGTGAGTTATTTAGCTACAAGATCTCCGTTGAAAAAGACTTACTCGTGGTGACATTGATCCGCGAAGGTAAACCTGATGTGGTCGCAACGTTCGATATGACCGGCAGTCAATATGAAGATCCTGAGCAGTATATGTATTTTAAGGTCGGGGTGTATCATGTTAATAACACGAGCGATCCAAGTAGCGACACGGGTCAATTTGCGCAAGCGACGTTTTATGAGATCCGCAATAGCCATGATGGTTATGTGTTTAGTGAGTAGAGCATAAATCAGCTTACTGATTTCTCCACCAGCCGTCCCCGCACCACATACCTAAGCGGGGTTGTTGAGCTGAGCGCATCAAATGGATAGCAAGTAATCAGCGTGATGACTTGCTTATCATCCACATCGAGTACTGATAAGTATTTTTCATCCACAATCAACAAATCATCCACCACAAAACTCAACGACTCTTTGCCGGTGTCGAGTCTGAGTGAATCGCCATATTCGACAAGCTCCAACAGCGCAAAGTGTGTATCTCGATGTGCCGCTATCGACACGTTAAACGCTTGGGTATTGTCTACTTGGCTGAGCTCGTCGAGATTGGCATTCAGCAGCACAGGGCCAAATGCTAAATTACGATTACTTGCCCCTGCGAGCACATACAGTGGCTCAGACTGATTAATCGTCAGCTTTGCTACCGGATACGTGTCAGCCCAACCCCAAGGCTTTACAGGTGTCTGTGATAGCACACCCTGCTGCCACGCATCGGATATCAAGTATTGAGCGAGTTGAGCTTTGGCAACAATATATCCTGCTTGCCCCCAACAGAACGCGATAATCATGAGTAACCCAGCCGTCAGCCAATGCCTCTTTAGCGTTGTCACTTTATTTGCGTCCTATTAATGAAATACCATTAGCTGCAAAATGAGCAATGAGTCCGGCAACGCCAATCCACCCTAATATCCATAATAATCCCATTGGTGTTGCGGTTTGCGGTAATTGCCCTTGCTGAAGCTTCGCTTGGTGTTGACGACTTAAGTGCGCAGCTTTCGCATTTGCTACATCCACAGCATTTGATTGCATGTCGACGGGTTTGGTTGGCGTCACATCTACCGCAACCAAAGCGGTATACTTACTCACAATTTTTGCAGCTAGTGCCGTTTCGGTGATCTGGTTTTGCATGATAGACACTAAATCTTCTGGCAAATACTCGGTATTGGTAAACGGCCAAGTCGTGATCTCTTTAATTTTGGCACGCGCCCAGAGTTTATTTAACCCTTTAGCCTGATAATTGGGGTCAGATCCAAATAAATTGAAAGAATTTGGATCTGACCCTATTAAATTAACTGTTAACGGTAATTGAATGCTTGTCGCCTCTCCTGCCACGCGCATTTGCCCCGTGACCAGTAACTCCTCAAGATCGGAAGACATTGTATCCAGATACCCTGTATAGCGATAACTCAACACGATGGGCTCACCGTGATAGATATCAGGTAGCACTTTGGGATAGACCTCAATTGATTTGAGTGCTTCCAACCTAGATTCATCTCCCAAGGTAAGTTGTAAATTCGTCAACGCTGGATGAATGAGTTTGGCAAACAACCGCGTCATTGTGCTTTGCACGTCATCCACATTATCAATATAGGTAAATGTCCCCTTGCCGATCATCGCCGCGTATTCCATAAAAAATGCATTGGGTGCAGCACCAATACCAACCGTAAACAATCGACGTTGGCCAATCGAACCTGCAACTTGTTCAATTAACGCCGCTTCATTATCAATACTGCCATCAGTAATAAATATCACTTGGGTTAATTGGTCATCGGGCCCTTTCAGTGTTGTTAACGACATCTGCAACGCGTCGCTGATATTTGTACCGCCATCCGAGTCTACATTTGCCAAAAACGTCTGCGCTTCTTGCAGATGCTCCCAATCAGCTAACTTAGCCTCTTTCCATAACGCTCGCGCATCGCTATCAAAATCCACAATATTAAACGAATCAACCTCATTTAACTGAGTCAAGCCAACTCTTATAGCTTGGACAGCCTGCGTTAACGCCGAACCATGCATAGAGCCAGATGAATCGAGTACAAAAATAGTATGTTTCGGTTGCAACTCAGGTATCGTTTGTGGCGGTACAATATGCACTAATCCATAGACGGCATCCCCCACTTGCTGCTGATAATGTGCCACCATCGGCTCATTATCTTGTGCGCTACGCCACTTGATCACCAGATCTTTATTAGCAATCGTATCCTGACTCAACATCACTTCATACACGCCCGGTTCTATCGCATGGCTTTCTATTACATGAGTGGTTGAATGGATCTGTGTCGCATTTGATTGTGTATCTAAGCGCAACACAAAATCAACCTCATGTTGCTTCATATCCGAGGTGTCAATTGCTTCAACCTCTGCTGTTTCGGCTTCTGTATCACTCACGCTATCAGCCACATTATCAGCTCTGACGGCATAGCGCTGTGAGAGCGTCATTGGAAAACGTACCGAATATTCCCCATCCGCATATTGCGCGGTATTTTGATAGGTAATACTGATCTCAATTCGTTCATTCGGCCCGATATTGGCAATCTGATTAGTGAACAAATTAGGGCGTTTTTGTAAGACCAAACTTGCTTTTTTACCGGCTTGTTTAGCTTGATTAAACGTTTTAATGGCTTGTTCTTTAATTTGGATCTGACCCTCAATATGGCGAGAGCCAATAGTCATTAATAATTCATCCACCGCAGCGCCCACGGGAACTGGAAACACATACGTTGCATCAACCCATTCACTACTTGGGTTAACAAAAGTCTGGGTCACCCGAGTACGCTCAACCACTCCGCTCACCCGCATATCCACACTGGTATTGATCACAGGGCTTGGCACATACGATTTAGCCATATCCGCCTGCACATGGTCAAAAAACAATGTACCTTCTTGTACGTGAAAAATATTCGTCACGACATTCGGTGCATGATTAATCAGTCCATTACTTCCTTGGACATTAATGTTGATCTGCGGTGGGTTTCTCGCCGAAATACTCGCTGGAACACCTAAAACGACACCAGAAGGAACGCTATTTAGATCCGGTTGCTCGGCAAGTCGGTTCGACGCCAACACACTCGCCCCGCTAATAATTGCAATCCCTAGAACAATGATTTTGAACATGATTGTTGCTCCTTATGTGATGTGCTCAGCGAGCAGCCATTAATTGGCTGCTGTCATTGTTGTGATTGGGGTGATATGCAACGTTACCCGACGGTCAAAAAACAAGGTTTCATCCCATGTGCTCGCTTGTTGCGCTTGGCTTTCTCCTAATGAAAACGTGTTGATTTGTCGCACCGGCACCTGTGCGTTAAGTAAATAATCTTTGACCGCATCGGTACGCGCAGCGGAAAGTAATAAATTGTCTTCACTTGAGCCACGAAGATCAGCAAAACCGGTTAAACTCACTTGTAACTTTGCGTTATCTTTTAACACGTTCGCCAACAAATCAAGTTGATCAAAATAGCTAGATGCAATCTCTGTCATGCCTGAGATAAACTGAATATGGCTTTTCATTTCAGGAAAATCCGGCACTATTGTAGTGGTGTAACTGACAGGTTGAATCGATTGATACTGTTGCTGTTGCGCTGATACTAACGCCACTAATTCCTCGTCCTTCGCACTCAAAGCATGACGCGCAATAACTAGATCATGTTGCAAGCTTTCAATGTGAGTGTCATCGTTATGCTCTTCGACCATTAATACGCCCAGCGTAGCGCCAATAATTGCACCCACAGGGCCGCCTAACGCTGCACCAGTTAACAATCCCCCACCAAAGCCAAAAGCGCTATGTGTCGATTCGGAGTTAACACGGTTATTGACATGATAATTAGCCCCTGAATGTTCATCAGAAGCCTTAACATTAGTGGTTTCGGCAGTTGCCGTTTGTGCCGCGGAGCAGGTTGCTACAACGCATAATGCTGCGCCGGTGATAAAATGTGAATAAGCCATGAGGTGATCCTTTTAAGTTTAAATGTGTTTTGTCTTGGTGACAGAAACATTAAAACTAACTTATTAGGCTTTTTTTGGCTGGAAAAATGGCAATGTGGCGATCAATTGTGGCGAAAAAATGGAAATGTGCTCCGTTCGCACTTCCAGACTTTTCATCATGCTAAAAATGGGTATAGTGAAGAGGTTGTTAAATTAACTGAGCTACCATTCTTGAAACACATTGCACTAGTAGAAGACGATCAGGCGCTTCGTGAAAACTATATCGCCGCGCTTAATCAGCATGGCTATCATGTCAATGCGTACGCCTCGCGTGCAGATGCCCAACGTGCTTTTGCTATGCAACTTCCGGATTTAGCCATCATTGATATTGGCTTAGGAGAAGAAATGGATGGTGGGTTTGTGTTGTGCCAACAACTGCGTAATTTATCCCAAACCTTACCCATTATTTTTTTTACCGCACGAGATAATGATGTGGATACGATTAGTGGTCTGCGTTTAGGCGCGGATGATTACCTGACCAAAGACATTAGTTTACTCCATTTATTAGCGCGTATCGGAGCGTTATTTAGGCGAACTGAGGCCTTACAGGCCACACCGAAAACCGATGACAGTATGACCGTTGGCGACTTATTTATTGATGCGTTACGAATGAAGTTAACCTGGCAAGCCCAACCAATAGATCTCACGGTCACCGAATTTTGGATGCTCCATGCGATTGTCAAACACCAAGGTCATGTCAAATCAAGGCAACAACTGATGGATGAGTCACAAATGGTGGTGGATGACACCACAATCACCTCACATATCAAACGTATTCGCAAAAAATTTATCATCATTGATACCCAATTTGACTATATCGAAACCGTCTATGGGATGGGTTATCGTTGGAAACAGCACTAACATGAATTCTATTTTCAGGCTCGGGATACGCGCTAAACTCCTCTTTTTCTCTGCATTTTTGTTGTGTATTCCCTATTTGGGTTATCAATATGTGTGGGAGCTTGAGACCTATCTACGTATCGGCCAAGAGCAAACAATGGTGGGTACAGCAAGGGCGGTGGCGACAGCATTACATGAACGTCCGGTCATTTTTACTGAGCAATCGGCACTGGTCAATACGGTCAAACCAGGAACGGATTTATATGCCCACCCCATCAAATATCCAATCCAGCTTGATGGCCAATTATCTGATTGGCGGGATTATCAAGGCTCCATGATCCATTACGGGCAAGACAATATTATCGAACAAACCGAGACCTATAGCGAATCTGATTTGTCCTTTACTCATATGGTGGGGCAATTTGGGCGGTATTTATATGTGATGTTTGATGTTGTGGATGACGCGGTGGTGTATCGAAATGAAAATGCGCTTCGAATAGATCGTAATGACTTTTTACAAATTGCGATGATTAATCAAACCGGTCAATTTGAGCGCTATTTAGTTGCGCCGTACCAATCAGGCTGGGTCAATGCCTACCTCTTAGAAAATACTCAAAGCGCCTTTGTTCCCCTCAAATTAGAAACCCGAATTCAAGGACAATGGGCTCAATCAATCCAAGGCTATCGCATTGAGCTGCGGATCCCATTAGATATGTTAGCCAGTAATATTGCCTTTGCCATCACCGATGTGGATGATGATGATACTCGCGTAAAAGAGCGTACAATCGGTACAGCCAATCCAACTCAATCGGATGCGCTAGGCACCGTATTAATCCCCTCCCCTGAAATCGAACAAATCTTACAAGGCCTAGAATACGCCAATGCTCGAGTGTGGGTCGTCGATAAACACAAACGAGTATTAGCACGAGCCGGTGATATTCAAAATGCCTCAGGCTTAAATGTCGCTGAATCCTATGAGCAAACTCCCTCGTTATGGACGTATATTGAATCACAGTGGTTATTTCCTCTGTACTATATGGTGTTAAATGAGCCACCCAAAGTCTTTATTGATGAATTAGCCGATGCCTATGAACTCGCCGGACAAGATATTGAAATGGCGCTAAGTGGTGAGTCTGATACGTTGTGGCGTTTAAGCTCCGACAAACAAGCGGTGATTTTATCCGCGGCACATCCTATTTTTGTCGCCGGAGAGGTGATGGGAGCCGTCGTGGTGGAGCAGACCACTAATGGCATTCGTACCCTACGTAACAAAGCCTTAGAACAACAATTTCATTTCTTTTTGAGTGTCTTGGTCATTGGTACATTTTCGTTGTTTTTGTTTGCGACACGCATTTCATCGCGGATCCGACGCTTACGCAATGACACCGAACTGGCGATTGATCCCCAAGGTAAAATCATCGGCATGATCCCCACCCAAAATGCCAGTGACGAAATTGGCGATCTCGGGCGCAGCTTTGCTCAAGTCCTAGAGCGTTTGGCTCAATACAATCATTATCTTGAAAACATGGCAGCGCGTTTATCGCATGAACTGCGCACCCCTGTGGCAATTGTCAATTCGTCTTTAGAAAATCTTGCGTTAAATAATGCTGCTCAGCACAACCCACAAAACGATGTGTTTATTCAGCGAGCGCAAGATGGGATAAAGCGCTTGAGCCTGATTTTACAAAACATGAGTGAAGCGACACGACTGGAGCATACATTAAAAAGCAATGAACGAGAGTCGTTTGATGTAATTGCCTTGTGTAACAATATGATTGGCAATAGCCAAATGACTGCAACCCAACACACGTTTAATTTTGATAACACCTTAGCGCCCGGCAGTCAGATTAGCCTGAATGGCGCGCCGGAGTTATTTGCCCAAATGCTTGATAAAGTGTTGGCCAACGCCATTGATTTTGCTGAGCCTAACTCTCAAATAACGCTGCATTTAGCGCAACACCATGATCAATTGCTCATTGAGATCACCAATATCGGCCCTATATTACCGCAAGATATGCAAGACCAGTTACTAGAATCAATGGTGTCTATTCGTGCCACTGATGATCCACAACAAGTGCATTTAGGATTAGGGTTGTATATTGCCAATATGCTCGCAATGTACCATGACGGCAAAATGCGGATTGCTAATTCACAAGCAGGACAAGGAGTGACGGTGAAGTTTGTGTTTAAATTATAATGAGAAAGGACTGCGACTATTGAAAAATCTGCCCCACCGCAGCGGTTAGCACCATAGCCAACGCTCCCCAAAAGGTGACTCGCAAAGCACCAACAACAATCGATGCACCACCCGCTCGTGCTGCAATTCCCCCGAGTAACGCAAGAAAAACTAAGGATGCCAGACCCACACCCAGCATCAACCGTTCGCTCACAATCACCCAAGCTAACAGTAGCGGTAATGCTGCACCAATCGCAAAAGTGGCAGCGCTAGCGAGCGCAGCTTGCACTGGGTTGGCGTTACCGTTTTCACTGATCCCTATGTCATCACGCGCATGCGCACCGAGTGCGTCAAATTCCATTAATTGTTCAGCCACTTCACGTGCAGTGGTGGGTGAAACTCCTCGAGATTCATAAATATGTGTCAACTCTAGAATTTCTAAATCGTATTGCTTATCTAATGAATGCTGTTCTATGTGCAAATCAGCTTTTTCTGTATCTGACTGAGAGCTCACAGAAACATACTCGCCAGCGGCCATCGACATGGCACCAGCCACTAAACCGGCGACACCAGCAAGCATGATCTCTGGGTGAGATACACCTGCCGCCGCCACCCCAATAATGAGACTTGCAGTAGAAACAATACCGTCATTGGCGCCTAATACAGCTGCCCGCAACCAACCAACACGATGAGATTTATGCGGTTTATGTAGGCGCATTTGTGCTTTAGACTCGGCCTGTTGCGCGTAGCATCCACGCGGTTTTTTCATGCACTCGCATACGGTCAGACACTAATGCAGACGTTGATTCATCATCCGCATTTTGGGCTAGCTGTAATACTTGACGCGATGTTTTGATAACTTGTTCATGACCTTTGGTAAGTAATTCAACCATCTCTGAAGAGCTGGGTACTCCGTCGACTTCAGCAATAGAACTAAGTTGAGAAAAAGCTTTATACGTTCCAGGAGCTGCCACGTCTAATGTGCGAATGCGTTCAGCGATATCATCTACCGCAATAGCAAGTTCGGTATAGTGCTCTTCAAACATTAAGTGCAGTTCACGAAAATGAATGCCGGTAACGTTCCAATGAAAATTATGCGTTTGTA
>DBBN01000001.1:32670-72955 GCA_002292215.1 Glaciecola sp. UBA983
ATTGCTTAATATAAGCGTCAATATTCGTTTCAGCAATGATTTTTGTTTAACTATTTACACCATCATTTTTAATGCAATATATGGCGTGAAGTTCAACAGGATGACACCAATTTTGTAATTCGCAAAATACTGAAAATATAATGTGGGTAGCGAATCCACTGGCACACCTACCATTTTACTATGAATACTGATAAGCCAATCGCGCATGATTAGCAACAACCCACCACTAATGAGTAAAAAACTGGTATTAATGACTAAGCACCAGCCTAAAAAAGCAGTGAGTTCAGTTAAATTTAACATGGTTTTATCTCCTAAACTTAAGTCTAGACAATAATAATCCGAACGCCAATAATAAAAAATACCCATTCATGGCGCCGCCACTATATCCTGCTCGGTATTCAACCTTCGCGACGTTTTCTTCTTTAACTCGTGTTTTAAAACGACTCAGTTCGGCATCTAAATTAGTGGTCATATCGGCAACCGCGAGACCAAACCCTTCTCTCGATTTTTGCTCTAATGTACTATCGATACCTATCGCAGTAGTGCGTTTCGATAGCTTATTGATTCCTGGTGCTCGAAACAGCATCGTACGACTTTTAACATCAAATACTGCGGTATCGACAAAGGTTTGAATCGAATTTTCATTGCCTGGGATCACATACATACCCACAATCGTCCAGTACAACAACGCCGCATTATTTTCTAATGATTGCGTGACTTGGTCATACGATACCAACGCCATGACATCCACATCATATAATCGAGAGACTTGTTCCAAATTAGCAAATCCTGTCCCACCTTTAAGATATGCATTTGGTATGACTTCGATACGGTTTATATAATCATACTTGAGGAAAGCGGCTTTAACCGTTTCAAGGAGTTCAATCTGATCAGTATTATTGATCCCATCTTCACTCCAACCTTTAGATGGCACAAACGCAATCCCCACATTCACTGGTAGGGACAACACAGGGATCGCTTCTGAATGTTCTTTTCGAGTTTCTTTATCTGGATATAAATACTCCATCAAACTACTCGATTGTGACTGTTTCCCTGTGTTTTGACTCATCAGCGCACTGCATGAAGTTAGTCCAATAAAGGTAATAGCGAGAATTAATTTTTGGTATATCATGATGCTTCCTTAGCATTTCAATGTTACTTACACGTGCATTCGATTGATATAGTTAAGATTGTTGGTAGCTTGGCTCGATACACATAAGAATAGACGATAAATGTTTATTTGCGCCCGATAATTTGCACTACAGCACTCTGGCCAATATGATACTGACCTTCACTGATGTGCCTGTCAAGTGCTTGAGTATGCAACATGGTTAAACCGGTAAGCTCCTCAGATAAATCATCCAAGCACATAAACAAGTCAGTTGCCGTCGCGGGTGGACCACCAACTCCTTGCATTTCAATATGACGCAAGGTATATGCTTCTAAAATAAAGATGCCGTCATCGCGCAGCGAAGTAACAACTTGAGTATGCAGGGCTCTGCGTAAAGAAGCTGGAACGTGGGCAAAAATTGAAACAATGCCATCCCATGCTTGGGTGCCAAAATCAAAGTCTGCTAAATCAGCAACTATAGTAGTAATGTTAACGCCATTTTGCGTGGCTAGCGCTTGGGCTTTATCCAAACCAACAGCAGACTGGTCAACGGCCGTAACCTGATAACCTTGCAGCGCTAAAAAAACGGCATTACGCCCTTCACCTTCTGCTAAACACAATACGTGTCCGCCTTCGGGGATATGCGCGTAAGCAGACTTGAGGAAATCATTGGGCTCAGTGCCATATGCAAAGCCGGTTTCACTATAGCGCTGATCCCACATGATTCATTCCTCAAATTCTGATTAAAAATATAATCAATTAGCTCGCTTTACCTGCCGCCGTTGCTTCCGGGATTTCCACTAGATTGCCTGTTTTACAGTCATACACATAACCATAAATTGGGATATCACTTGGCACCATTGAGTTATTACGAATACGCTCAACATCTTCAATAACGCTTTTACCTTGATTACTAATCGTTAACCAATTGATGTACTTACCATCAGTCGTTCCGCCACCGACATTGCTGTCATGCCAACCTGATGCATCGACGTTAGAGGTTTTCAAACTACCAGCCAATAACTCACCCATAATTTCAGAATTAAATGTTTCCATGCCACAATCGGTGTGATGGATCACAAACCATTCTCTAGTGCCTAATAATTTATATGAAATCACTAATGAGCGGATCGCATCGTCACTCGCACGGCCACCGGCGTTTCGGATAACATGGGCGTCACCTTCAGATAAACCAGCATATTTAGCAGGATCAAGGCGCGCATCCATACAAGTAAGGATGGCAAATTGACGTGCTGGAGGCATAGGTAAATCACCTTTATTACCAAAATCAGCGACATATTCAGCATTGGCTGCAACGACTTCTTGAACTATTTTACTCATCACGATTCCTTATTTAACTTTTTATAAATTTTAATTGTTATATTAGCCAAGAGGCTTGGCTGTTGGCAACTTATTAATACAGTTCAACAGGTTTTTAGATCATCGCTATTAATTGGTTTTTACTGGACTGCGACGCCACAACATCATTCCTAAACACAATAATGCCCAACCTCCGAACGCACCGCCTGAGCTACCACCGTTATTTGATGATGTATTTGGTATTGAATTTGAGGGCGTTGCCAATGTATTTTGCACCGGCGTCAAGTTTGGATTAGTGACGACAGCGGCATCAACCACAACCACATCAGTGATAATCACTATGTTGTCGTCGTTTGGCACCACACCATTTGCACCATCAGCAGATGTATAATTACGTAATGGTAAGTCTGTGAAAGCGCCACCAAAATTAAAGCGTGATATGGCGGCAATCGCATCCACCACATCCATGCCATCACCTATGACTTGGCCAAGCACAGTAAAACCACCATTTTGTGCATCCAGGTTGGCGGAGTTATCCCCTAAATTAATAAAAAATTGTGACGTTGCACTGTCAGGATTGCCCGCTAATTTAGCCATTGCCACAGTACCACGTAGGTTTGATAATAGCGGCTCATTGGTCACGCCAGCGCCAGTAGCAATCGCATCAGGTGGAAACGCATTACCATATTCAAAGCCACCCATTTGCACAATAAATCCTGGCACACTGCGATGTACGACGTTGTTACTATAGGCGCCGGCATTGATATAACTTAACAAGTTCTCTACATTTTGTGGTGTGGTTTCATCAAATAAGTTAATTTGAAAATCACCGGCTACAGTTCTGACTTCAACGACTGTCGCATGAGTCGGCAGTGCCAGCATAAGTGAAACACTAAGAGGCAAAGCCGCGGCCAATGTAGATAATTTTAATGCACGTAGCTTTTTTAATAATTGAATTGTCATAGTTGATCCTTGATCATAGTTTTTTTAATCAGTGTTACTTACACACAGCTAAACGCTTTCCAAATTTGCCAGCGCATCTAATGCAGCAGCCTCAGCCACACGTATGCCATCAATGCCCGCCGACCAAATACCACCAGCATAACCTGCCCCTTCTCCAGCAGGATATAGGCCTTTGACATTGACACTTTGATAATCTGCATTACGTTTGATACTAATGGGAGAAGATGTTCTTGTTTCTACGCCAGTCAACAAACCGTCTGATTTTGCAAATCCTTTGATTTGTTTATTAAACGCCGGGATCGCTTCGCGGATGGCGTGGGTGACATAATCAGGTACCACAGTGCTCAAATCGGTCAAGGTAATGCCTGGAGTATAAGATGGTTTGACGCCGCCGATTTCTCCACTAGGTGTGCCTTGCATAAAATCGCCAATTAATTGCGCAGGCGCAGAGTAATTTTCTCCGCCAACTTTATACGCGAGCTCTTCTAAACCCCGCTGTAAAGCAATGCCTGCTAATGGATGCCCTGGGAAATCTTCTTCTGGAGTAATACCCACTACAATCGCACTATTGGCATTGCGCTCGTGACGTGAATACTGACTCATTCCGTTGGTGACGACGCGACCTGGCTCAGATGCTGCTGCGACCACCGTTCCGCCTGGACACATACAAAAGCTGTATACCGTACGACCATTTTTACAGTGGTGTACCAGTTTATAATCCGCTGCACCTAAAATAGGATTACCGGCATTGTCACCAAAACGGCAACTGTCGATCATACTTTGTTCATGCTCGATGCGAAAGCCAACTGAAAATGGTTTGGCTTCGATATATACACCTTGCTCATACAAGGCTTCAAAAGTATCTCGAGCACTATGACCGACCGCTAAGATCACATGCTTGGCAGCTAAATAACTGCCATCAGACAAATGCAAACCTTTCAGTTGATAAATGGGGTCAGATCCACTTTTATTATCCGAATAAATTGGATCTGACCCCAATTTATCTAAATCTAACTTTTCGACGCGCGTACTGAAGCGAATTTCGCCACCGAGCTCGATGATTTCTTTACGCATTTTTTCGACCATATTCACCAGCTTAAAGGTACCAATATGGGGTTTGCTGACGTACATGATTTCTTCTGGTGCACCGGCTTTGACAAATTCGTGTAAGACTTTACGTCCATAATGCTTGCGATCTTTAACCTGACTGTATAGTTTTCCATCAGAAAAGGTCCCTGCGCCACCTTCACCAAATTGCACATTAGACTCCGGGTTAAGTGGCTGCTTACGCCAAAAACCAAAGGTGTCTTTAGTGCGTTGACGCACCTCTTTACCTCGTTCCAACACAATAGGTTTAAAGCCCATTTGTGCCAAAATCAATGCCGCAAATAAGCCACAAGGTCCTAATCCCACCACGACTGGGCGTTCATTTAAATCTTCTGGAGCATGACCCACAAACTTATAAGTCATATCTGGGGTAGCGCGAACGTGTTGGTCTTGGGAAAACTGAACTAACAACGCCTCTGGCTCAGTGACATTGACATCTAAGGTATAGATGAGCTGAATATTTTTGTTATTACGTGCGTCATAGCCTCGCTTAAACATCTCAAATGATACCAGTTGGCTTTTGGGAATGTTGAGTTTGCTTAAAATCGCAAGTTCAAGAGCCTGTTCATCGTGATCGAGGGGAAGTTTGATATCGGTTAAACGCAACATAATAGGGGTACTCTTAGCAATACCGGACAGCCTTTCTGTCAGGGCGCGACTATTTTAAAACAGAAGCTTGAGTTTTGATACTGCTACTTTATAATTGCGCTCACCAGACAACCCACCACTGACGCCGAGATAAGTATGACCTTTGTAGTCACCGACAACTGTATCAAATGTAAATACACCGATTGTGTTGCCGTGTGTCCGGTCGATGCGTTTTTTGAAGGGCCTAATTTTTTGGTGATTGATCCGGATATTTGTATTGATTGTGAGTTATGTGTACCTGAATGTCCGGCAGATGCGATTTATCAAGATACAAAATTACCCGATGACCAAAAAGACTTTTTACCGTTGAATGCCGAATTAGCGCAACAATGGCCCAACATCACAGAAATTAAACCCGCGCCGAGCGACGCGAATAAATGGAACGGTGTCAAAAACAAGATCCCATTGTTAATCATTGAGTAGCTTTAGCTAGTAACTAGCCTTTAAAGCCTTTCCCGACTACATATACTTCACGCGAGCGTGCCCGTGATGCAGCTGGTTTACGAATAATGACTTTGCTGAACGACTTACGCACATCTTTGACGTATTCTTCATAACCCACACCTTGGAATACCTTGGCACAAAAACACCCGCCAGGTTTTAACACGTTGCGTGCCATATCCAATGCCAGTTCGACTAAATAAATCGACGAATACTGATCCGTGGTATTCACACCACTTAAATTCGGTGCCATATCTGAAACAACGGTATCGACTCGATCCTCACCCAGCAGGTTTACAATCGCGTCATATACTCGCTCATCCGTGAAATCACCTTGAATAAATGACACACCGACAATGCCGTCCATCGGTAAAATATCCGAGGCGATCACGCGACCTTTACTGCCAACTACAGGAGCGATGACTTGGGACCAACCACCAGGGGCTGAGCCGAGATCCATAACAATATTGCCACTTTGATACAGCTTATCTTTTTCGTTGATCTCGATTAATTTATAACTCGCACGCGAGCGATAGCCATCCACTTGTGCTTTTTTGACATACGGATCGTTGAGATGCTCTTCCATCCATTTTTTACCGGGTTTTGGCTTCGCCATAATTAATCATGCTATAGGTTTCGTTAGAACAGCACATATTGTAAACTTACCCGCTAGATTTGCAAACGCAGTCTTAGGATTGTTCGCCAAAATGATATTAACCAGTGAGTGCTGACGGGAAATAGGCATGAAATTTGATAATGTGAAAAAGTTACATCAAAAAAAATATCGCACAGAGTTCGGTCACTATTTGCTAGAAGGTGAACATTTAGTCTTGGAACTACAAAAAGCTTCTCACACTCAGCCGTATCTAAAAAATAGTATTTTATTTGTTACCCCAGATTATGAAGATTGGGCAGCGCAACATTCACCGGGTTTTACTTGCAGCACAATTACGAGTAAAAAAATGGCGCAACTGAGCGACACCAAAACGCCGCCAGGTATCATTGCCTGCGTGCCTCTATCGAGTCACCTTACCAATCAAACCGATACAACACTAAATAATGTCACACAGCGCTGCATCTATCTCCACGAAGTTCAAGATCCAGGTAATTTAGGGACGATCATTCGAACCCTGGCTTGGTTTGGCAACTTTCGCTTATTACTTAGCCCTAACAGTGTTGATCCGTATAACCCCAAAGTAGTCCGCTCTAGCATGGGGGCGATGTTTCATGTGGCTATTGAGCAAGATGTCTCTTTGCCAGCGTTAAGCCAACGATTCAAGCGTTTTGCGTATTTAGATATGCAAGGTGAGAATATCCGATCACCTAAATTTGCCGAATATGAATGTTATTTGTTTGGTAATGAAGCGAGAGGTGTGCCTCGAGATGCCCTCACTGCTTGTGATGCAGACGCGTTTACGATTGCTGGAAGTGGCGCAATAGACTCATTGAATTTGGCGAGTGCAGTGAATATGTCGGTGTATCAATTGTCGAAGTAGTTTTGTAAAAGTGATCTACTTTCCCACACTCCGCAAATACCGCACATAACGTTTCGTCAATCGTCCTTTACGACGTTGATCACACAATAAACTCCACCAACCTGATAATGATGCTAAAGGCTTTTTGCCTTGACCAATGCGCTGTAAATTACGCTTGATCATCGCCATGGTGGCTAGGGCTTGTAAGGTCTTGTTACGCCAAGAAACCGCAGGATAAGGTGCCACAAAATCTGGCTCTTTCAGCCAACGCTTAGGCAAGTCTGGCGTCATCGCTAATGCGGTCGCTAAACCCACCAACTGAACACCGTTTGTCAATACTTGCTCAGCCACTGGCAAGCGTCGAATGCCGCCGGTTGTCATAATAGGGATTGAGGTTTGCGCTGCGATCATGTTGGCAAACTCTAAAAAATATGCCTCTCGCGCTAATGTTCGACCGTCGGCAGTCATGCCTTGCATCGCAGGTGCCTCGTAACTTCCTCCGGAGAGTTCAACCATATCAATCCCTGATGATTCTAGCACTTTAACTACAGCTAACGCGTCATCTTCAGCAAAACCTCCGCGCTGAAAGTCCGCTGAATTTAGCTTCACACCAACGCCAAAATCATCATAGGTACGTCGTTTAACTTCGGTCACAATCGCAAGCAACAGGCGAGCACGATTGGCGATGTTTCCACCCCACTGATCAGTACGTTGATTAACTAATGGTGATAAAAACTGAGCTAACAAATACCCATGAGCAGCATGAATTTCCACGCCATCAAATCCTGCAGCTTGGGCTTGTTCTGCAGTATCACCAAAACGGGTGATGACATCTTCGATCTCCATTTCAGTCATTGCACTTGGCTGACCAAATAACTTAGATAATTTACCCATGTTCAGTGGCACCGCTGACGGCGCTAAGACCTTTCCTTGCATATTCGCATACACTTGACGACCTGGATGGTTGATTTGCATCCAGACCTTACAATCATATTGTTTCGCCGCTGCCGCCCATTCGACAAAGCGCGTCAAAGAAGTACCTTTTTCTAACGCGACACCACCAGGCCCCGTCATTGCAGCATGATCCACCATGACATTGCCCGTTAATAAGAGTCCGGCACCACCTTGCGCCCATTGGCCATATAAATGAATTAATTCATCACTCGGCAACAAGCCATCATCCGACATGTTTTCTTCCATCGATGCTTTGACTAAACGATTTTTAATGGTGAGGCCTGAAGGAAAAGTAAATTTGGAAAAAGGAGATTGGACTGACATAATCATCTTATTATTAGGGAAAGTCACACAATACCATACCAATCGATGCCATACCTAGCCGTACATGTATCGCACGAGTATTTATATTGTGTTTACCAAGGAAGCCCACTATGCACTTATCCACCTTAATCGCGACAAGCCGCCCCGCGTTTTTAGTCCTTACCTTTGCATGTTTAAGTGTGCCTTTTGCATTTGCGTATCATGAGCAACAGACTATCAATCCGTTTTTAGCTAGCCTGATCGCTATCGGCGCACTATGCGCTCACATTGCCGTGAACATGCTCAATGAGTATCTCGATTTTACAAGTGGCTTGGATACCAAGACTGATAAGACCCCATTTAGCGGAGGCAGTGGTGGATTAATCGCGCAACCTCATGCCAAACAATCCATCTTGGTCGGCGCAATTATCGCACTCATCGTCTGTTGCATTATTGGAGTGTATATCAGCTTAATTGTCGGGCTGCCTTTGTTGGTCATTGGCTTATTAGGGATCAGTATTGTGCTGACCTACACCCCGATATTGAATCGTTTTCCGGTGTTATGTTTACTCGCCCCTGGCGCCGGATTTGGCTTACTATTGATAAACGGTAGCTACTTTATCCTGACTCAGACATTTAACCCTAACGTACTGCTGGTCAGTTTCATTGTCTTTTTTCAAGTCAATAACTTGTTGTTATTAAACCAATTTCCAGATATTGAAGCAGATAAAGCACATGGTCGCCGCCATTGGGCCATCCACTATGGACGCGCCAGTGCTGCACGTATCTATACCGGTATGGCGCTGTTCAGTGCGGGCACTCTAGCCATTAGCTTAGGTTTAGGCTACATCTCATTACTCAATCTGATTGTGTTTATTCCGATTGGCTTATCCTTACACATTGGGTGGTTTTTGATGCGCATGGCATCGCATGCCTCTAACCAAGAACTCCTGCCAAATTTACGTAACAATGTGCTTATTACCCTACTAACCCCCTGTCTTATTGCATTGGGGGTGTTGTAAGTATTGCATTGGATTAATAAGTCTCTACAATTCAAGTATCTGTGACCGTTTACCCTTTTTACTCTTTTTTACATAAGACAAGGCGCCTGTGAATACACTCCTCAAAGATCTCTCGTTGTCAGCCATCGTGGCTGGATTTATTGCTGTGCTTGTTGGTTTTGCAAGTGCTGTGGCGATTGTATTTCAAGCAGCACAAGCGGCGGGTGCTAACCCTGCACAAGTTGAATCATGGATCTGGGCGCTAGGGATCGGGATGGGCGTCACCACCTTTGGCTTATCTTGGTATTATCGTCGTCCTATTATTATCGTGTGGTCAACGCCTGGTGCAGCGTTGTTAGCGTCGAGTTTACAAGGTACAGGTCTATCTGAAACCACTGGTACATTTTTGTTTGTGGGCTTGATGATCATCCTGTTAGGCGTGACAGGTTGGTTTAACCGTTTTTCCAAACTCATCCCAATGCCCATCGCCGCAGCGATGCTAGCGGGGATCTTATTGCAATTTGGGATTGGTATATTCACCGCCGTCGAAACTGATCCACTACTTATTATTACCATGTTAGTCACGTATTTAGTGATGAAATGGCTAGTGCCACGCTACGCCATTGTGATGGTCTTGATCGTCGGCACTGTGTTTTGTTTAAGTAATGGTAGCTTGTCCTTAAGTGCCATTGATATGGGATTTGCTACACCAGAGTGGGTCACTCCGAACTTTTCAATAGCCTCAATCATCGGTATTGGTGTACCGCTATTTATTGTCACTATGGCATCACAAAACCTGCCAGGAGTCGCTATTTTACAAAGCAGTGGCTACAGCCACCAACCTATATCTCCCATCATTACCACAACAGGCCTGTGTACTATGATACTTGCCCCTTTTGGCGGATTTACGTTTAACTTGGCGGCGATTACTGCGGCGATTTGTACCAGTGACGAAGCGCATCATGATCCTGATAAACGGTATATTGCTGGGCTATCTGCTGGTGTATTTAATATCATTGCGGGCATATTGGGTGCCACTGTCGTGAGTTTATTCGCCGCATTTCCAGTAACTATGGTGGCTGGCTTAGCAGGGCTTGCTTTGTTATCAACCATCGCCGCTAGCTTACACAATGCACTTGCTACAGCAACCTATCGCGATGCAGCATTGATGACCTTTTTGGTCACGGCATCAGGCGTCAACATGTTCCATATTTCGTCGGCGTTTTGGGGTGTTGTCGTGGGTATAATTGTTGTAATATTAACGCGTAAAGGAAATAATTGACTGACCGTGCACGACAACGAGCGTTATTGCTTGCCGCGCAATGACGACAAGACGCACGCCACTAAGACAAAACTCAATGACATAAACAAAGCGAGTGATATCGTTTGCATTAGTTCATCATTGGTTTGTGCTGAAAATGACGCATCACCAATGTAATAATGGATCATCAAATTAACCAAGCTCATGCCAATCAGATTACCAATGGTGCGGGCTAGATTCATGGATGCTGACGCCACCCCAACTTCTTGTGTTTTTACCGCGCCCATAATGGCACTGTTGTTAGGTGTTGAAAACAAACCAAAGCCAACGCCAATTAACGCTAGTGCTGCGCCGATATGCATCGCACTCGTCGCTAAATCAATTTGCACCAAACTAATAAAACCCGCGGCAACAATCATACAGCCAACGGTTGCGACAATTCTTGGTTCAAAACGGTCAGCTAATTTACCTGCAAACGGTGCAATAATAGCCATGCACAAGGCTTGTAACAATAATATCTGACCCGTTTGAGCAGGATCAAATCCACGAATAAATTGCAGATACAAACTCAACAAAAACACAATCGCAAAATTACTGCCATACATTAATAGTGCTGTTGATAAAGATAGACTGAACACCCGTGATTCACTGAACATCTGCACTCGGATCAACGGCGCATCAATATAGCGCTGATGCATGATAAACCCGATTAAGCTAATGACTGATCCGGTCAACAACAACCAACCCAACAGTGACGGTAACTCACTCAAACCATACACCAACCCTGTCGCAAAAATAATAAATAACCCAGCACCCACCCAATCAAATGGCGTGCGTTCATCATTTTGCCATTCGCCATCTAAATAGCGATACACAAACACTAATAACCCAGCGATTAAAGGCAGTTGAAAATAAAATACCGAGCGCCATCCCAGCCATTGCGTTAAATAGCCACCAATAGCCGGTGCTAAGGTCAACCCCACATAGACACAAGCTGCGACTGTCCCGAGCGCCGCTCCGCGTTTATGCGTCGGTGTTACGGCAGTAATAATGGCAATACCAGTACCAAAGATCATTGCTCCAGCCGCTCCTTGGACAAAGCGCCAAAAGAGCATCCATTCAATATTGGTAGCAATCGCACACATACCGGCACTTAAGGCGTTGAGGACAAAGCCCCAGACAAAGATTTTTTTACGGCCATAGTTATCCGCTAACTTACCAAATGGCAACATAAAAGCGACACTACTAAGAATATATAAAGTTGGCATCCAACTGACTTGGATAGCAGTAGCACGCAGATCTTCGGCTAAAGGAGGAATGGCCACATTCACGGCAGCCATGCCTAACGGCGCTATCAAGTAGCCCGCACAAACAGCAATTAAGGCAATGGTGTTAATTGGTAATGAAGACAAACGGTAATCCTATTAAATGGCAAATCGGCAAAATGGTATGTTGATAAAAGGTGGATAATTAATGCATACCCAACACCCTATGGTATCATTTGCAGAGAATCTACGCGCGTGGATTATTTCACCCTTTTTATCCTTGGTTTATTTATTAAGTTAACTCATTAGGTATTTATGCAACTGATTAAAATCAACCCTCTAATTGATAAAGTACGCTACCGTCGCCACCTAAATATAGTGATTGTCGCAGCGATTATTACGCTTATTGTCGGTAGTTTAGGGATCGCTCAAGCGTTAATTGCACTGTACCCTGATCCAAGTGGTAGTCATTTTCATTGGAATATAACGGGCGTCATCATCACCAGTTTGGCTATTGGATTTGTATTAAACAAATATCGTAGCCATGACTTTATGACTGAAGTCACTTATGTGTGGAATTTGAAACAGGCATTAAATAAAATTAATCGTAAAATGCTTAGGATCACGCCAGCGTCAGAAATGGGTAACTACCATGCCATGCTGGCCTTGCAATATAGTTATGCCGGCTCGCGTCTATTGTGGCAACTGGATGACAATACAATCATCATGGAAGAGCTTGCAATCGCCCAAGCTAAGCTAGATGGTCTCGCCGAGCAATATGGTCTGACCCTGGACGTCGATGACTATACTGAGCAAATGTTACAGCAGATCCCTAAACCTAAAGCTTAACCTCAAGCTTAAGCTTTACAACGTTAGTACTACACCACGAAATGTCGTTTAATCATCGTTTGCAACTGACGCTTTTGTGCGAACTCATACGCAATCTCGTTAATGAAAAAATCAAAGGCACGTTCAACATTATCGGGTGGCGGTAAGACGGGTAAATCTGTGAGCAATCCTTGCAGCTCTAAAAGTAAATTAATGATTTTTTTATAGTCAGCGGATTTGGCCGTCTTGAGCCAAATCAGGATCAGACGCCGATACAAATCAAACGTCTGTTCTGGGGCATATTTGCTACTGATTGCCGCCACTTGATACAGCACATCACGGTCAATCGGGTAGTGCTTCGCCAACTCAATCGCACGTTCCACTAAACCCAAATATAAGCATAATTCTACAAAGGGTTCTGCGGTAATTAAACGATGTGGACCAGCACGCTCACTAGGTAGCGTTGCGAGTATTTCATCCCAAAACAATAACGTCTTGTCTTGCCAAGCTTTTTTGGCTGCCGCAAGCTCACTATCATTATCGGTATCGGTATCACTATGCTGGTAGGTCTTGGCAATTTGGACGTGTAGTTGAATATAATCATCCAGCACTAGCGAATGAGTATACGTTTGCCATTGCAACTCTATAGCGGCCTCAGGATCACCATGCAAACGCGCCACCTCAGCCTCTAATGCTAAACATTCTTTGGTAAATTTATGATAGGTATCTGTTTCTCTAGCTTGGGTTAGAAACTGCAATGCTAATGTCACATCTTTCGCAGCAATCGCCCATTTAACCAACTGCAAAAAATCATCCGCATGGCACGCTAACAGCGTAAAAACCTCGATGGCCTTGGAATAATCCGATTGTGCGGCATAATAATCACACAGATCACGCATCTTGATACTGACAGTGAAGTTAATATTGTCATGGCCACTAGTCTCAACAGTCGCCAGTATCACATCTTGTTCGAGCTGGGTATAAAACGCCTCACGTAACTCATCATCGGTAGACGCGATAAAGCGCTGCGGAATATCAGTAAACTCCATCACATCTAAGTCAGGTGAATACAACGAGAGTAAATAATTCGCTTTGACACTTACCGACCAAGTTAAGCGCTGTACGGAAGTCGCAAACGCAGCCAAAATATCATGCTCTAATTCAAAGCGAAATCCACCACTGTCATCTACCCGTTCAAAGATCTTGTCATAACGCTTAAGTATTTGATATGCCACGGCATGTGCTTGCTCAGTTGGCAAGTACTGCAGCAACCCTATTATCAAAGATAATTTTTCTTGAGCCTGTTGAAAATACGCGCGTGCTTTGTTGTATTGCCACACGTCCCGAAAAGGTAACGCTTTGGTGATCAACGTTTTAAGTTCAGTGATCACCGAGCCTTTTGTTTTTCCCACTGCGAACTCTTGGCTAATATCCGCGCGCAAACGCCAAACTAAGATCGATTCTTCATCTTGCGTAATGCAGTTTAATAATGCATTTTTGGCTTGCTGCTCATCCATGTCTTCAATTAACGCTTGGATGCGGTCTATAGCTGATCCACCTTGAGCAGCCTCTAGTTGCGCTAATTTATCGGCATGTTGCAGGGCAACTGCCACACAATGCTTACAAAAATCAAAGCCCTCTGAAGCCGGACAATCGCAGCCCCCATCATAACTAGCTGGCTTAATGGTTAAGGTGACCTGATAGACTTTTACCCCAGGAGCTGAGGCGCTTTGCACTGTCGCTTTGATCTTGTTACGGTTTTTATTAAAACTCAGAATTGCTTGATCGTTATAAATTGCGGTTCCACGCTCAAACGTCGCCGGTCCCGCCAAACGTTCAATTATCGCAATCGCAGTGCTAGCATCCATCATGATGGTGAGTATTCTCGTTGAAGATTTTAGTAGATGGTATAACAAAACAGCCCACTCAACAAATATCTGAAGGAGAATCCGTGTCCAAATATTGACGGCCTCTGATGTTACGAGTATGTTAATTAGTATTAAATTAATCTTATCTAAGCAGCCCTATGACTAATAACACCGCATCCAGCTTTGTCGACTCCCACACTTGTTTTGACACACAAATCGCGCAGCACATTGCTCATATCCGGTTAAGTTGCCCTGACCGCCTTAATGCAATGGTGCCTGAGTTTTGGCTGGAATTACCCGCATTGGTTCGTGAGTTAGATGCCCGTGGTGATGTACGGGTTATCGTGATCAGCAGCACCGGTAAACATTTTAGTGCAGGGATGGATTTGTCAGTATTTACAAATATGGCCAAGCAGTTTACTGGTGAGCCTGCGCGTCGGGCTGAAAGCATGCGTCGCTCAATATTCGGGCTGCAAGATGCGTTTAACGCATTAGAAACCGTGAGGATGCCAGTATTAGTCGCCATTCAAGGCGGTGCGATTGGCGGTGCGGTAGATATGATCAGTGCAGCAGATTGTCGGTATTGTACAAAGGATGCCTTTTTTACCATCAAAGAAACCCAACTCGGCATGACTGCTGATGTCGGTACTCTGCAGCGTCTACCTCATCTGATCCCCGCAGGCTTAATGCGTGAACTCGCTTATACAGGTCGTAATTGGAGCGCACAAGAAGCCTTACAACAAGGCTTTGTCAATGCAGTATATGCAGATAGCGAAAGTATGTTAGCAGCAGTGATGAACATCGCACACGCTATAGCGTCAAACTCACCGATGGCGGTTGCAGGATGTAAAACCATGATCAACTATACTCGTGATCATACGGTAGCTGATAGTTTAGATTATATGGCGACCTGGCAAGCGGGTATGTTTCAAATGCCGGATGTGATGGAAGCAATGAAAGCGAAACAAACTAAACGCATGCCTGAGTATGAAAACTTAAAACCACGTCAAGCGATGATGAAAGGCATTGAATAACTTAAAGGCTAATTAACCTGAATTCCCGCCATATAACAAAAAGCACCGTAATCTAGGATCACAGTGCTTTTTAATATCAATTCGAACCTTAGCGAAACTAAGCTTCGTCTAACTAAGTGTAACTTAGTTTAATTGCGCTAAGATTTCGTTGAATGTCGCACTTGGACGCATTGCTTGAGCAGCTAGTGCCACATCCGCAAAGTAATAACCATTGATATCAGCAGGCTGACCTTGAGCACCATTTAACTCTGCAACAATCTTGTCTTCATTAGCAATTAACGCTGCTGCGATAGGAGCAAACGTTGCTTGTAATTCAGCATCAGCACTTTGTGCTGCAACCGCTTCTGCCCAATACATACCAAGGTAGAAGTGTGAACCACGGTTATCAAGCTCATTCACGCGACGTGACGGAGACTTGTTTTCTTGTAAGAATTTAGCCGTTGCTTGGTCTAGCGTATCGGCTAAGACTTTCGCTTTTGTATTACCCGTTACATTACTGAAATGCTCTAGTGATGCCGCTAATGCCAAGAACTCACCCAATGAATCCCAACGTAAATGGTTTTCTTTGTTGAATTGCTGTACGTGCTTAGGTGCAGAACCACCGGCGCCAGTTTCAAACAAACCACCACCATTCATTAGTGGCACGATAGACAGCATTTTAGCACTTGTACCTAGCTCTAGGATTGGGAACAAGTCAGTCAAGTAATCACGTAATACGTTACCTGTTACAGAAATGGTATCAAGGCCTTTACCACAACGATCAAGGGTAAAATCAGTTGCAGCAACTGGCTCCATAATTTGGATATCTAATCCGCTGGTATCGTGGTCTTGTAAATAACGCTCCACTTTAGCGATCATTTGTGCATCGTGACCACGGTTAGCATCTAACCAGAAAATCGCAGGAACATTAGTTGCGCGTGCACGTGTCACGGCTAATTTAACCCAATCTTGGATAGGGATGTCTTTAGTTTGGCACATGCGCCAGATATCACCTTCTTCTACCGCATGCGACATAAGGACATTGCCTTGTGCATCTACTACATTAACTGTACCGGCTTGAGATAGGATGAATGTTTTGTCATGAGAACCGTATTCTTCCGCTTTTTGAGCCATAAGACCAACGTTAGGCACTGTGCCCATAGTACGTGGATCAAATGCGCCATTGGCTTTACAGTAAGTCACAACTGATTGGAATACACCTGCATAGTTACGATCTGGGATCATGAACTTGGTATCTTTTTGCTTGCCGTCTGGGCCCCACATTTGACCAGATGCACGCAATGCTGCTGGCATAGAAGCATCAATGATCACGTCACTTGGTACGTGTAGGTTAGTGATCCCACGGTCAGAATCCACCATCGCCATATCAGGACGAGTCGCGTATACCGCTTGGATGTCTGCTTCGATTTCTTCACGCTGTTCTGGCGCTAGGCTGCTAATTTTGGCATATACATCACCTAAACCGTTATTTACGTCAACGCCGATTTGATCGAATGTCGCACCGTGCTTAGCAAATACGTCTGCGTAGAACACGCGAACAGCATAACCAAAGATAACCGGATCAGACACTTTCATCATCGTCGCTTTCAAGTGCAATGACAATAAAACGTCTTGGTCTTTGGCTGCGTTGATTTCTTTTTCATAAAAAGCCACAAGCGCTTGCTTGTTCATGACTGATGCATCGATGATTTCGCCATCTAATAATGCAAGGTCCGCTTTTAATACTGAACGTGTACCGTCTTGGGCTACAAATTCAATACTCACTTTTTGTGCGTTCGCTACGGTTACTGATAACTCAGAACCATAGAAGTCACCGCCGTCCATATGTGACACGTGTGATTTGCTATCGCTCGCCCAAGCTCCCATTGAATGCGGGTTAGTACGTGCGTATTGCTTAACTGACGCAGGTGCGCGACGGTCAGAGTTACCTTCACGTAAAACTGGGTTTACCGCAGAGCCTAACACTTTAGCGTAAGTAGCTTTAATCGCTTCTTCTTCTGGTGTTTTAGGGCTTTCTGGATAATCAGGTAAGGTATAGCCTTTGGCTTTTAATTCTTCAATCGCTGCTTGTAGCTGTGGGATTGACGCACTGATATTGGGTAATTTGATGATGTTCGCTTCAGGTGTTTTCGCTAATTCACCTAATTCGGCTAAGCTGTCACCTATGCGCAGATCTTCTGCTAAATATTCTGGAAAATGCGCAATAATACGACCAGCAAGTGAGATATCACGAGTTTCAACATCTACGTTGGCAGCTGAGGCAAACGCTTCAACGATAGGTAATAATGAAAAGGTCGCTAATGCCGGCGCTTCATCGGTAATAGTGTAGATAATTTTAGATGTCGTCATGGTATTCCTATAGTAGACAGTGGGCGTTGCTAATAAATTTTTCAGCGCAATATAGTATCCTACTTAAGTACTGTTTTATAGCGCAAAATAACGGATACTTATTTCTATCGGCTATTAACTATAACTAATCATCTCATCAATTAGTAGTATATCCCCCACTTCCTGCCATTTTACCCGCGCACAACAGATTCATGACTAGTCACGAGCGCGAAGGTATTATAGATTATACTTTTGAATATTAATGGATCGTGAGGCGCATATGGCAGGCGGCAGTTTACTCTTATTATTAGATGATATTGCAACGGTACTCGATGATGTTGCAGTACTCTCCAAAGTTGCAGCAAAAAAAACCGCAGGCGTGCTAGGCGATGATTTAGCATTAAATGCGCAACAAGTCACTGGAGTATCGGCTGCGCGCGAGTTACCAGTTGTATTTGCCGTTGCCAGAGGCTCGTTGTTTAATAAGCTAATTATCGTACCACTCGCTTTGATAGCAAGTGCTTACTTTAGCTGGTTAATCTTACCCGTACTGATGCTAGGTGGGTTATATTTATGTTTTGAGGGAGCGGAAAAACTTTTTCATCCGTGGTTCTTTCCAAAAGAAACCAAAGACGAGACCAGACAACTGCATACAGCAGCCAGCAATCCCAATATCGATTTAGTCAAATTTGAACGTACCAAAATCAAAGGTGCGATACGTACCGATTTTATTTTGTCATTAGAGATCGTCGTTATCACGTTAGGCACAGTCATGGATAAGCCGCTATTAACCCAAGCGTTTGTGGTCAGTGCTATTGCACTGGTGATGACCGTAGGGGTCTATAGTTTGGTCGCATTGATTGTGAAACTCGACGATATTGGTTTGCATTACATGCAACAAGGCGCAGGTTTGCAAGCGACACTTGGCGAATGGCTTGTTAATTTTGCACCTAAACTATTAAAAGTATTGTCGTTTGTCGGAACTGCCGCAATGTTTTTGGTCGGCGGAGGAATATTAGTGCATGGCTTGCCGTTTTTCCATCACTTAGTCGAAGATGCAGCGCTGTATTCTGTTGATATCCCCACGCTAGGAACATTACTCAGCGGCACCACCACCATGGTGTTGCAAGGTCTGTTTGGTGTATTAGCCGGCTTTGCTTGTGTGTCTGTGATGGCGTTAGTGGAGCGTTTTCGCCGTTAGTTATGATTTCACTGACAAGCCGTCTAACGCTTGTCGTGATTGCTTTTGGTCACTTGAATAATACTCTCGCAATCGGCATTAGTATCATTACACAATTCATTAACCCATTGGACTTCAACTTCATCGACTCGGTCGCTGTTGACTAGCACTTCCGACCGATGGATGCGCAGCAACGCACCTTTGATTGCTTCGAGAACTGCTGGCTCTAGATCTGCAAGCTGCGTCTCAATAAATTTCGCATCTTTGGCTTGCTCCAGCGTAAACACAAACTCATTGATCTCCCCTGCTTGACCCACATGCACCGTAATATCTTTGCCTGACTCATGTTCGACGTTGACTGTTAATGTGTGCATGATGATTTTGGGTTCTGTCTTAGGTTCTGTCTTAGGCTCTAGCTGAGCATCAGCTATGGATACATTCTGGGCAGCGGCATCACTTGAAAAAAAACTGCTAATAATAATCGAGGACGACAAAGAAACAGCAAGCGCAATAGTCGCATAGGTGGACAGCATGAAATAGCCTCAGTAGTGTTGTTTTTTTTTGCGTTGACTTAGTATTGCATGAACCAGTTTAGCATTCCCTGACTATTTTGAATACCGACCTTGAATAACCGCTATATTGAACCATACTATGCTCGTCATTGTGCAGTTTTAAAATTCGGGCCTACATCAAGCAGCCTTGCCTGGTTTTTCATAACATCTTGAATAACTATGGACGATTAAATAGATGGATTACCCCCAACAACAAACCCATGCCAATACTAAGCAATGGGTCATTATTGGTATGTTGGTCATTATTATTGCCGCTATTGGGATTCTGCTCGTATTAAAGTTGATGCCAACTCATTTAGAAATAGCACAACAACAAGCGGATCTCATACGTTGGGAGCAAACAGGTACGATTGATAATATCCCTCTAGCCCAACAGCACTTTAAATAGATTGATCAGTTGGCAGAAAAAAAGCCGAACATGCGCACGCGTTTCAACTCCTTGGCCGTATTCAGACCTTGTTAAATCAACAAACTGGCAGTAGCGTGACGAAGTCACCGGCAAGTCAGTGGTTTGAGCAAGCCTCCGAATTAAATCCGGGCAATTATCATAAT
The DNA here is from genome assembly GCA_002292215.1 of Glaciecola sp. UBA983. GTDB lineage: Bacteria > Pseudomonadota > Gammaproteobacteria > Enterobacterales > Alteromonadaceae > Opacimonas. The sequence continues at coordinate 52,882 of DBBN01000001.1, forward strand.
TGGGTATTATTGGTATCCAGTTATGCGCTTGAAAAAGCACAGCCACAAGCCTTCAATACCGCGATGAGACATGCATTACGTCAAGCACGTAACGAAGTTCTTGCGCTGGAGATCCTGCCCGAATATATATATTGCGTCATTGGGACATTCTCGATGACAAAAACCGCATACTCTGTGCACGTTTTTTTGATAGTGCATTTAACACCCATGAATGGGCACTGCATATTTTGAATGTGACTCAAAAAACGAACCAGTATGATGTGATGTTGTCACTGATCCCGGATAAACCGAAATACCTTGACATCATTAAGTAATATAAGCATAAAGATCGCAGCTAATCTAGGTACTAGCCCGGTTAGCACGCCAGTCAAAAAGAAACTCACCACCTGCACATCATTACTTAACAGAGCAATGACGGCACCTTTGCGCTGGGTCACAAAATACCCCAGCGGTAATGCTTGAATGTGATTGTATACTTTGCAACTTAGCTGCGTGAGTAATTGTGCACCGATAACGTTGGTGCGAAAACCGGTTTGAAAGCGCAGACCCATTTGTAGGATCAACAATCCCACCCAGATCCCTAAGACCCACCACAATACGCCAGCCTGCCAAGCATCTTCTGCTGCGAGATCTAACGATAACGGCATGCCAGAAATTACAATAGGGGAGGAATCAGGGGAGAGTAACCCAGTAAATTGTCCAACTAAATAAGGGATGAGCAAACTGATACCGGTTTCACCGATCAGCAGTACTAGAATAATAGCCATCGCGAGACGATGCGTTTTAAGATAAGAAAATAATGTCCAAAAGGTCACCTGACTTCACATTCCTTGTGCTAAACCTTGGTGTATATAAAGAATAGCCTGTCACGATAGTATTGCAACTTTTACACAGATAATACTAAAAGCTATTGCTGCGCCAACTTTTGTCGTTATAATAGGGTCGATTATAATTTACCCACCACTAAATGGAGATATTCCCATGAAAATAAAACAGTTAGTCACCTTGGCTGTCGTTGCATTAACTTTGTTTAGTGTACAAGCATTCGAATCAAACGATGATCTTAAAGCCCGTATTCAACCTGTCGGGAGTGTGCACATTGCTGGCGCTGCAGCGGCTGGCGCGGCTGCTTCTGGTCCTCGTTCTGGTGAAGACATTTACAAAGGCGCATGTGCAGCATGTCATACTTCTGGCGTATTAGGTGCACCAAAAACCCAAAATGCTGGTGATTGGGGTCCTCGTCTTGCCGAAAAAGGCAAAAAAGGCGTATGGCGCAATGCGATCAAAGGCATTAACGCAATGCCACCAATGGGTGCATGTGGTAACTGTTCAGAAGACGACATCATGGCAGCGATTGACTTCATGACAGAAGGTGTTGAATAGGCGATTGCTTCAACAGAAATGATTTAAAGGCCACATAAGTGGCTTTTTTTATATCTAAAATTCCCTAAATCCCTCTTTTAGTACTATATTTTTAATATCGTTGAATTACTTCAGATATTTCATGGCATCAACCACTGGTCAATTATCACAAGAAGAACTGCGCGAACTCCTTCCTGAGTTTCAGCGCATGACGATGAAATACAAACATGCTGAGCGTGTCCAAAAAGCCCTCTTGACCATATCCGAAACCTCATCCTCCGTCTCTGATCTCGCTCAACTGTATACCCAGATCCATGACATTGTGGATAGCTTTATGGTCGCGAATAATATGTATGTGTGTTTTTATGATGACGACAAGCAAGAATATGACTTTGCGTACTTTATTGATGAACACGACCAATTGATTGAATCACGCCATCCTGCCGACGAACTGACATCCAGCATCACCGAATATTTGGTAAGAAGTGGCGAGCCGTTATTACTCACCCAAGAAAACCGCGATGCACGTTGCCAAGAACTCAACATTAAAATTGTTGGCACCAAACCCTCTGATTTAGTCGGCGTGCCACTTAAGCAACATCAACGCACTGTCGGCTGCTTAGTGGTCCAAAATTACAATGAACGAGTCAGTTTTAGCGAAGAAGATTTAGCGATCTTAGGCTTTGTGTCACAAAATATATTAACGGCGGTGGAACGCGTCAGGTTTCGTGAGATCACCGAACAAACCATCCAAAAGCGTACCCGCCAACTCAAAACGATAAATACCGAACTAGAAAAAGAAATCCAAAATCGTGAAAGCATAGAAATCCTGCAAACCGCGTTATTTAACATTTCCGAACTCGCCGCGGATGTCACCCATGACATGGCTGTATTTTATGCCAAATTACACATCATTTTGCGCGAGCTGATCAACGCCCCCAATTGCATTATTATGTTAGTCGAAGCCGATCATCCACCGCACTGTGTGTTCTTCAATCATCCTGAACCGTTTATGCAAGAGCCCGATGAATTAATGAAAACCTTAACCCAATATGTGTTTTCGACGGGTTCGGTCGAACTGATTAATTCTCCGCAAGCCTTGGACTTAGCCGAAAGTGGGGCGATTACCGTCACTCTTGCGCAGACTATGCTCAATAACCCGCAGTCGTGGCTTAGCGCACCATTACTAGCGGACAAAGAATTAATGGGGATGATTGCTATCCAGTCCTATGGTCAGGGTCAAAAATACACCCAACGGGATGTCGAGCTGATGCGCTTTGTGTCGTATCATATTGGTATCGCTTTACAGCGTCGTAAAAATGCCGATGCGTTGACGCAATCAAATGCCCGACTTGAACATCAAGTCGCCGAACGCACCGAAGAACTGAAACAAGCCGTAATCCAACTCCAAGCCGAAATAGAAAAATCTAAGCAAGCCGAAATCAAACTGATGCATGATGCGTTTTACGATAATCTGACAGGATTGATGAATCGTGCCTTTTTTATTCAGCGCTTAGAGCTAGCGGTAGCCAACAAAAAACGTTTTGCCAAGAATATGTTCGCCGTCATTTTTATCGATTTAGATCGATTTAAATTGATCAATGATACCTTAGGTCATCAAGCGGGTGATCATCTGTTAATTGAAGTCGCACATCGTTTGGAATTGTGCGTGCGCTCGCACGACACTTTATCGCGCTTTGGGGGAGATGAGTTTGTGATTTTGTTGGATAACTACAAACACGATATTGATGTTGAAATTGTCGCCAACCGGATTTTAAATACCCTAAATCAATCCTTTGAATATGAAGGCAAGGATATTCGTACAGGGGCGAGTTTGGGTATTGCTATCCTCAACGAGCAGTATAACCTTGCGGATGAAGTCCTGCGCGACGCTGATGCAGCTATGTATCACGCCAAAGATCTCGGCCGATCCCAATCTGTGATTTTTAATGAAAGTATGCGTGAAGAGTTACTCGAATCCATCGCCTTAGAACAAGACTTTCGTCAGTCAATGGAACAAAGTGAGTTTGAATGCTTTTTACAACCAGTGGTTAATCTAACCGACTTATCGACGCCTTATTACGAATGTTTTATTCGTTGGTTCCATCCTGAATTAGGCGCAATCAAGCGTGAAAAGTTCTGGCGGATTGCCGAGCAGACCCGACTGACCAGCGATATTGACACTTTGCTACTCGATTATGCGATTAACTATATTCGTCAACGTGAAAAACAAGGCAATGCGCCGATTGTCGCAGTCAATATCTCTGTACAAAATATTACTCAAGCCCATATGACGGAAGCTTTGCTTAATAAAATCAGTGCATCGGGCATAAACACGCAGCATCTCGCCTTAGAATTTGATGAGTATAATTTTCAAAATAGAGTATCTTCAGTACAAAGTGCAGTGAAAAAGCTTAAACGTGCGGGGATTTCCATTATTTTAGATAATTTTGGTAGTGGTATTGCGTCGATGAGTGATTTGTTCGCGATCCCGTTTGATTACGTCAAAATTGATAAGCAATATGCGCGCGCATTACCGCGCTCACAACGTCATGCAAAGTTTATTCATTCAGTCAAAGCCATTACCGATCAACTGCAATGTCGGTTAATTGTCGATGGCGTTGATGATGACAATCAACTCGCTGCGATACACCAAATGAACATTGAATACGCCCAGGGCAAAGGGGTGAGCAAAGCTCACCGGATTTATGACGGATTAACCACCTAGCATACCACGCAAGTTTGCGATGCTTTTGACTCCCGTTTCTTGGCGCTCTTCGGCCGTTTTTTGAGGTTTATCAAACTCCCATTCCACATCATCGCTCGGCAGTTCATACAAAAAGCGACTCGGCTCAGGATTAATCACTTCACCATATTGCCGACGTTCACGCGCGATACTAAACGTTAATTCGCGCTGAGCACGCGTAATACCCACATAGGCTAAACGACGTTCTTCTTCTACATTTTCTTCATCAATACTCGACTGATGCGGCAACAAACCTTCTTCCATACCGACCATATACACATACGGAAATTCCAGACCTTTAGAAGCATGCAATGTCATTAATTGTACTTGATCGCCATCACCGTCATCTTCGCCACGCTCCATCATGTCTCGCAATATCAAGCGATTAACCACTTCAGACAACGTCATTGCAGGCTCAGTGGGACTGCCTTTGAGCATATTGGTTACCCATTTAAACAAGGTCGAAATATTAGCCATTGCCATTTCCGCAGCCTTAGGGGACGCACTGTGTTCATACAACCATTCTTCATAGCCAATCGATTTAATCAAATCACGCACGACCGCTTCGGTATCTCCACGCACGGCATTATCTGACACTTCCACAATCCACCGACTAAACTGAGAGACGGCAAAATACGCCTGTCCGGCTAACACACCTCGCAAATCATCATCGCAGGCAGCACTAAACATGGTTGTCTTTTTTTCATTTGCAAAATTACCGAGTTTTTCTAACGTTGCTCGGCCAATCCCACGATTAGGGGTATTGATGATCCGCAGCATGGCATTATCATCATCTTGATTTACCACTAAGCGTAAATACGCCATGATATCTTTAATCTCAGGACGCCCAAAAAATGAAGTGCCACCACTGATTTTATAGGGAATCCGGTTGGTCATTAATAATTTTTCAAATACACGAGACTGATGATTACCGCGATACAAAATGGCATAGTCTTTAAAGTGCGTGTTATTAATAAACTTATGTGCAATCAATTCTGCCACGACCCGCTCCGCTTCATGATCTTCATTTTTGGCCACGACGACTTTTAACGTTGCGCCATATGCAAGCTCACTAAAGAGTGTCTTATCAAAGATATGCGGGTTGTTTTGAATTAAGATATTGGCACAATGCAAAATCCGCCCAGACGAGCGATAGTTTTGCTCTAATTTAATGACGTTGAGTTCAGGAAAATCTTCTTTCAGTAATTGTAAGTTTTTCGGTCGTGCGCCACGCCATGAATACACCGATTGGTCATCATCCCCAACTACAGTAAAGCGACGGCGCTCCCCTACTAATAACTTCACCAAATCATATTGTGAGGTGTTGGTATCTTGATATTCATCAACTAGCAAGTATTTGATTTTGGATTGGATTTTTAGGCGTGCGGCTTCATTGTGCTTTAACAACAAGGTCGGCATCAAAATCAAATCATCAAAGTCCAACGCATTGTATGCACGTAAGTGACTTTGGTATTGAAGGTAAAATTCCGCGAGTTGTTTTTCTTCCTTAGAATGCGCGGTTTTAAGGAGCTGCTCTGGTAACAACAAATCGTTTTTCCAGTTGGAAATACTGGTTTGTAAGAATTTCAGAAGTTCTTTATCACCATCATACTCAATTTCAGTCAGATCCTTTAACAGCGCCATTGAGTCTTTGTCATCAAACAAGGAAAAGCCGGGCTTGAGCCCTAATGCTTTGATGTTAGATTTGATGATAGTTAAGCCTAATGTGTGAAAGGTAGAGACCTTTAGGCCTCGCGCTTCGACTTTACTCAAGGTTTGGGTCACCCGCTCTTTCATCTCGCGAGCAGCTTTGTTGGTAAAGGTAACCGCCGCGATAAAGCGTGCAGGCATCTCGCACTCTCTGACTAGGTAGGCGATTTTGTTGGTGATTACACGTGTTTTACCACTTCCTGCGCCCGCTAATACGAGGCAAGGGCCAGAGATAAATTTTACGGCTTGGTCTTGAGCTGGATTTAATTTCATGCAGCGGATTATACCGTATCAGACGAAAAGTTTGCATTGAAACTTTTGCCTATCGCGTTACAATGACGACTCAAATAAGTACTTTGTTAAGGAAAGCCCCATGTTAGATCCAAAGAAAATTGAAGAATTTGCTAAATCCATTACCGACTCTATGCCTCAAGGCATGAAGAAAATGGCTGAAGAAACCGAAGGCAAAGTAAAACAAGTCATTCAAGCACAACTTGCCCGTATGGACATTGTTACCCGTGAAGAATTCGACGTGCAATCACAGGTTTTACTGCGCACGCGTGAAAAGCTTATGGCACTAGAACAACGTCTTGATGCCTTAGAGAAAGCTCCCGACGAGTCCTAACCACACAACAAACCCTGCCCAATGATTGTAAATAAAGGCCCTGAAGCACGCATCACGCTCTCGGTCTTTGAGCAATCGTTGATGATATAGAAACATCCCGAACACGACAATTAGTGATACCCAGTAGACCATTGGCAAACTAAGTAACAACCCAACCATGCCCAAACTTCCTAACGTCACCAGCTGTAACACCGCAATCCAAACGACATCATAGCGACCAAACAAAATGGCTGTAGATTTAACACCGATATTGAGATCATCATCCCGATCAACCATTGCATATTGAGTATCGTAGGCCACCGTCCACGCTAAATTTGCCACATATAACCACCAAGCCCATAGCGGTACATGTTGATTAACCGCCATAAATGCCATTGGGATAGCCCAACTAAATGCCGCGCCTAAGGCAACTTGCGGCAAATGCGTGTGGCGTTTAAGAAAGGGGTAAGCACTCGCTAACAACACTGCAACAAAGGACAAATAGAGCGTTTGGATATTCAGTTGTAATACCAATACTAGTGCGCACAGTAACAAGCCAGCAAATAATGCCCATGCTTGTTTTAGACTTACTTGCCCAGTAATTAAAGGTCGTGCAACCGTGCGTTTAACATGCCCATCTATCTTGCGATCGGCAATATCATTAATGACGCACCCTGCGGCGCGCATCACAACCACGCCCAGCACAAAAATCACCAAAATATCCCATTCCGGCATGCCCACTGATGCTAACCATAGCGCCCATAATGTTGGCCATAACAACAAATATATGCCCACCGGCTTATTCATGCGCATTAACAACCACATGCCTTTGAGGCTATGCATAAGCGGGTGCTCCAGGTAAAAAGATTTCATTAACTAAGATGTGATGCTCCAAATAGGTAAAGACCGAACGCCGCGCCCAAATGCCTGTATGTTTGTGAAGATGCAACTCAAGCGTCTCAGCCGAAATAACTTTCTGGGTTATCAGGTATTGCACAAAGGGATCGTCGGGCAACATAAACGACACCATAAACGGCTGGCGCTGAAACCGCGGATCATTAAATAACAATTTGCCAAGAGGTTGATCGCCTAGTTCATGCAACGCATCTTGCGTCAAGGCAACCGGAAAAATCGAACGGGCATAGACCCAAGGCTGTTCATCGCCCCGTAGGACCACTTCGCGGATCACCAAATCGGTACTCTCATCGCAGCGATGCTCGACTAATGCCATCTCATCCGCAGCGATCCCGACGCCAGATGCATTGGTATATTGCCCTAACACTTCAACACGAAAGCCAGTGCATTGCTGCATTAAGCGCTCGGTTAACGATTCAATATTAAGCAGCCACTCTCGACACGTTTCGCTGGGGGCTTGTGCCGCTGTTATTAACGAAAGCATTGGCGCATCAACCCACGATTCGATAAACGGCGGGTGCTGTTGGGAATTGGGATGACCTAACACATCGACTCCATAGGAAATGATCCGATAAAAACCAACAGATTTTAGCGTATTTACCGATATATTAAAAATACCTTTTACTTAATTGGATTTATCGATGCGTCTGTTATTCATTTCCCTGTGTGCTTGCTTGTGTTTATTCCATGCAAATCCGAGTCTAGCAGAGGACGAACCAACTCCTGTCGGCTATTTAAGTTTAGATCCCGAAATTGTCACCAACTATGTAACCGGTAACTCTTCTCGGATTGGTTTTTTGCGCATCGCCATCGAACTAATGGTATCAGATTTAGCTATGATCCCCGAGGCAGAACACCATTTACCGTTGATGCGCGCTGTGATCATTGATGTTATTGGCAAAAAAGACGAAGCCCAAATCAAATCCTTAACCGGCCGTGAAGCCTTGCGACTTGATATTTTGAAAGAGCTGCGCATGGCACTCAAATCAGAGTTGGGTGAAGATGTGATCAAAGACTTATTTTTTACTAAGTATTTGTATAATACGTAATGACTAACGTTTAGCCTCTAGCCGCGACCCTATTACTGACCATAGTAGCGCTAACAAACAACCGGACACTAAACCGAGTGTATGTGCTGTGTTGGCCATTGACACAAAGAGCACATCGGCATAGCCAATCACTAACCAGACCAACATAAAACCTACAATCTGGGGTTGTACTTTAAAGCCCCATTGGGGTTTGAGCCAACCTAACCACCAAGTAAAACCGAGTAGTCCATACACGACTCCGGACATGCCTCCAAAATTAGGCCCACCGAAATACAACTGACCGATGTTAGCTGATAACGAAATAATGATAAATGTGATAATCAGACTGACTTTTCCTAAATACTGCTCAATCGGCCGCGCCAATATCCACCACCACAACAAGTTAAACGCGATATGTAATAGTGAAAAATGTAAAAAATCAGGCGTCAGTAACCGCCACCATTGGGAGGTTTGTTGTAGTTCATTAAATGGCACAATAAACAAATGCGAATCAACCCACAAACGTGTTTCATAACTGACACTCATTAAGGCGAACACTATTATATTTAAGGTCAGAACCAAATAAGTTAACGGGAACATGCGTAATTGTGCAATCGTGTTTGGACTTTTTAACCAACGCTGGGTTGATTGCTTGGAAGCGGCGGTAATGCTGTTATCTACGCTACCATTATCCCAACTAGCGGCTTGATAACGAGGATCATTCGGTGCATCTACAAAATGCTCAGTGATCGCTTTAGCCTGAGCCATATCATGCTCGTGCTCTAACTCAACGCAATATTGACCTTCCACTTCACGGACAATGGATGAGATCCGTTGCGCCGTTAAATAATCCATCAACATGTGCGCCGGTTGAGGGCGACTAAAACACACCAACATTTGCATAAGCTTACTCGGTAATCGTTGCGATATCTTCAGGATACGTGCTTTGCCACTGAGTAAAACCTCCGTCAAGGCTATACACCTTGGTGTAGCCTTGCTCCGCAATATATTGTGCGGCTGGTTGGCTACTGATCCCATGGTAACAGGTTACAATTACGGGGGTGTCTTCATCCGTCTCTTGCATAAACTGTGTCATTACTCCGCCATGCAAATGCAAAGAGTTTGGAATATGTGCAAAATTAAACATACTCTCATCACGAATATCGACGACTGCAACTTTTTTCGTTGCCATCATTGCTTTAGCCTGTTCGACACTAATGTGCTCAAAGTTTCCCATTGTTATACTTTCCTGTATTAATAATATTTATAATAACTGCTTATTGCCAATCGAGGATCACTTTACCTGATTGACCTGAATTCATGGTCTCAAACCCTTTGGCAAATTCAGCCAGCGGGAACTCATGCGTAATAATCGGACTTAAGTCCAAGCCACTTTGGATTAAACTCGCCATCTTGTACCATGTTTCAAACATTTCTCGACCGTAAATCCCCTTGATCGTCAATCCTTTAAAGATCACCTGATTCCAGTCAATCGACACATTATCTGGCGGAATACCGAGCATCGCTATTTTTCCACCGTGATTCATTTTTGCTAGCATATCACTAAATGCCACCGGCACGCCGGACATTTCTAAGCCCACATCAAACCCTTCGGTCATGCCCAGTTCAGCCATGACGTCTGCTAACGGGGTGTGTGCGACATTCACCGCGCGCGTCGCGCCCATTTTTTTGGCGAGAGCCAATCGGTAAGGATTAATATCCGTGATTACCACATGCCTAGCACCGACGTGTTTGGCAACGGCAGCAGCCATAATCCCAATAGGACCAGCCCCCGTAATCAAGACGTCTTCACCTACCAAATCAAAGGATAACGCAGTATGTACGGCATTACCAAATGGGTCAAAAATAGAGGCTAGTTCATCACTAATATTATCCGGGATTTTAAAGGCGTTAAACGCAGGGATCACCAAATATTCTGCAAACGCACCTTGACGATTAACCCCTACGCCTTCGGTATTGCGGCATAAGTGGCGACGTCCAGCTCGACAGTTACGGCAATGCCCACATGTAATATGCCCTTCACCTGATACGCGATCGCCGATGATAAATCCGCGTGCCTCACTCCCCATAGCAACGACTTCTCCGACATATTCATGACCGACAATCATCGGCACTGGTATCGTTTTTTGTGACCACGTATCCCAATTAAAAATATGCATATCAGTACCACAGATAGCCGTTTTGCGAATTTTAATCAACAAATCATTCGGCCCAAACTCAGGCATCGGCGCATCATCTAACCAGATCCCTGGTTTGTCATACAATTTTGCGAGTGACTTCATGCAATCACTCCTAATTCTCGACCCACAGCAATAAACGCATCCACAACGGTATCGACCTGTTCTAAACTATGTGCCGCTGACATTTGTGTACGAATACGCGCTTGTCCTTGTGGCACAACGGGGAACGAAAACCCGACGACATAAATACCACGTTGTAATAGCTTATCTGCCATACTCGACGCTAATTTAGCATCGCCTAACATAACAGGAATAATCGCGTGGTCTTGCCCGCTTAAGGTAAAGCCCGCTGCGCTCATGCGAGAGCGAAAACGTGCCGCATTAGCGTTCAATTGAGAACGAAGCTCTGCACCTTGCTCCATCATATCAAAGACTTTAATCGCCGCAGTAACAATCGGTGGCGCAACCGAATTAGAAAACAAATACGGACGAGAGCGTTGACGTAACCATTCGATCACGGTTTTTTTACCTGAGGTATAGCCGCCTGATGCGCCACCTAAGGCTTTGCCTAACGTGCCAGTTAAAATATCGATGCGTCCCAGCACATCGCAATACTCATGTGAACCACGACCATTGGCGCCAACAAACCCAGTCGCATGGCAATCATCAACCATCACCAGCGCATCATATTTATCGGCCAAATCACAGATCCCACGTAAATTCGCAATCACCCCGTCCATCGAAAACACGCCATCGGTGGCAATCAATTTATAGCGCGCGCCACCGACAACAGCTTGCTGAAGTTGCGCTTCTAATGCCGCCATATCATTGTTAGCATAGCGGTAACGTTTGGCCTTAGATAAGCGAACGCCATCAATGATACTGGCATGGTTAAGGGCATCAGAAATCACGGCGTCTTCTGCCGTCAGAATGGTTTCAAACAAACCGCCATTGGCATCAAAACAAGACGGATACAATATCGTATCTTCCATGCCCAAAAAGGCAGAAATTTTGTTTTCTAATGTTTTATGAATATCTTGCGTGCCGCAAATAAAGCGGACTGACGCCACACCAAAACCATGGCTATCGAGGCCGGCTTTGGCGGCGGCAATTAAATCAGGGTGATTAGCTAAACCGAGGTAGTTATTGGCGCAAAAATTGATGACGGACTGCCCGCCTACGTCAACATTGGCTTGTTGTTGGGAAGTGATAATCCTTTCTTGCTTATACAAACCTTCGGCTTTTATCCCATCGATTTGTGCTTGTAGGTGGTGCTCGAAACTCTGTGGCATCGTTTTTTCCATCTGTCGTTGTGGTGAATATCAATCTATTCTAATGCACAACGAAAGATGGCGATAGTGAACTTAAATAAAAGATGTAACAAAGATTAAAAAACTTAAAAATGTGTTAGTTGCTAATGTACAGCCTTATCGTTATCTGCAACTCTGTCGGCATAGCTGGCTTGCCACAAGTTATCCTTAATCATACTCGGCAAGGTTTTCATCAACTCATACTCTGGAATAGGTTTGGCGATATAAAACCCTTGGGCTTTATCGCATTTCATATCCCGTAACAAATTGAACTGACGCACATCTTCTATGCCCTCTGCGACGACCATCATGCCCATGTTGTGAACCATGGTGATGGTAGAGTGCACGATTTGTTTATCTGCTTGGTTTTTTAAGATCCCGTTGATAAAGCTCCGGTCAATTTTAATCGTATTCACCGGCATCGACTTGAGATAGCTCAAGGACGAATACCCCGTACCAAAGTCGTCTATTGAAATTCTCACTCCCAAGTTACGCAAATCACGCATGATCTTGGTAGTGCTATGAATATCCGACACTAAGGTGGTTTCAGTTAATTCCAAATCAATGCGACTTGGACTGATTTGGTAGCGTTTAAACATCTGTTGCAGAAATTCACACAACACAGGATCAAGAAACTGCGCCGAGGATAAATTAATCGATATTGTTTGTTGCTTGTAGCCTTCATCATCTAATATTTTGAGCACTTGGAAACTGCGCTCAATGACCCAATAATCTAGTTTCAACATAAAGACTGATTTTTCTAAAATGGGAATAAACTCGCCTGGCGAAATCAATCCTTTTTCGGGATGACGCCAGCGTAATAAGGCTTCAAAACCCGTTAAAAATAAGGTTTTCAAATCAATTAATGGCTGTAATGCCAGATAAAAATCACCGTTTTCTATCGCTTCGTACGCTTCTCGCTCTAAATCAATCTTTCGCTGTACTTCAGTATTTAGTGCATCATCATATATACGCAGTACGTTACCGCTTTTTTCTTTAGCACGATACATCGCGGTATCAGAGCGGCGAATCAACTCATCAACCGAAGGATCTATCATATCCCCCATCGTCATCCCGGCACTCACCGTGATATGAAATTGACTGTTATCGATAATGACCGGTTCAGAAATGCGTTTTTGCACTTTTTCCCACACGACCAGTGCCGACTCGACCTTTTCAATATTACTTAAAACAATTACAAATTCGTCGCCACCAAAGCGACACACTAAATCTTCTCCGCTAATTTGCGAGGCTAGAACTGTAGCAACGATCTGCAGTAACACATCCCCTACATTATGTCCTTGGCCATCGTTGATCTTTTTAAAATCATCTACGTCCAACAAGATCACACAGAAGCCTTCATTACATCGTCTGTATTTGGCAATCGAACGCCGTAAATGCTCGTTCAGCATATTGCGATTAGCCAGACCGGTTAACTCATCATACATCGCTATTTTTTCTAATGCTTTACGGTCTTTTTTTAAGGCCTGGTCGAGTAATGCCAACTCATCGGCTAACTGCTCCGCCGCCTCATCAAGGATATCTAATTCGTCTTTAAAACCACTGCGTCGGGTAAGGCGCTTTTGTTTAAACTGCCCATAGCGGTGATTGTTAATCAATGGAAATCGTTCGACCAAATTCGCTAAGCGCACTTTGTAACTGTGCGTAAACATATAAAAAATCGCGCCAAAACCCACAAAGAGTAAACCTGCAGTAATGATTGCCCCCGTCGTAAAGCGATCTGCGGCATTGAAAAAGTCACTGATTTCACTGACGAGCATTAAGTAATGCTGATCGGGGAGGGCTTGCTGTGGATTGAGTGGAATTAGGGTAATCAAGTAACTACGCTGATTAATATCTATTTTAGTGCCGTTTACCATTAATGACGTAAGCGTTAATTGGGGGGCAATATTATCGATGATAGGCTTGAGTCGGGCTTTTTGCTTACTCAAGGTCATTGGTTGTAAACGTATTTTATTAGCCTGTAATTCTCCACCAGAGATGCCGGGGATGTTAACAATTCCCAACTCCGCCTTGGTCGTATTGTATAAGTTTGCTAACACATTCGTCATCGGAATCGTAAAAATCATATAACCATAGCGATTGTCCGCCAACAAAATGGGGATCTGTAGCACATGCACACACTCTGATTGACAGTAAATTAGATTAATGTAGTCACGATTTTTTACAAAATCTGGGGTAAAGTCCGGCTGCACATAATTGAACTGTTGACTGTCCACAGTCGTAAATTGCACTTGTTGTAGTGCATCATATAACCACACGTCGGCGAGCTGATCATTTAAGCGTAAATACGTTAATTGCTGTTGTAAATGTTGCTGCAACCTATCTAATGGAAAGGGTTCATTGGCAAACTGTGCAATAATATTTTCTGCCCAGAGCGTCGCATTAGTAATGAACAGATCATTAATAACATGATAATCGGAGACGTTAGCCGCGATGCTTTTTACTTGGAATTTTTCAATTTCTGCTTGCGAATCTTTAAGAGTGATAATCGTCAAAATGCTTACCGTCGCAAACAGCAATGCGAGTATCAACATTAATATTTTTTGTCCAATACTGATAAATTTAGGCATCATTAAAACCAATACATCAATTGCATAGACCACATGGTCCAATACTTATTCGGATTTAAGACGGGATCGGGAAACAAAATAGGCGTTAACCGACCGGTGCCTTTAATGAGATGAACGTCCGTTTGTAGCTGCCATTGTTCAGCAATGTGCCACTGCCACCCTAAGGTAGCTTGATCCATATAGGTAAAATACTCAGGCACAACGCCTTGAGTTTGTAAGGGGATACGCTTGCCCGAGCGATCATTTTCGTTCATATCGTAAAGATCTATTCGTGCAATGACACTGTGTTTAGGGTTCAATAAGTACCGACCTTGCACATAGCCTCCGTCACCAAATTGATCGGAGCTAAAGCCCGTGAATAATGCATCTTTAAAGACGCCACGCTCACGCATAATCTCCGCCGCTAGCTCCCAGTTTTCAGCAAAATATTGCCCATGGAGCATGACGCGTTGGGATGTTGCACTGCCATTCACAAAAGGATCATTGCCAGCCACATTAGCTGCATAACTAAAATCAGAATCCAAGACACTGAGCCCCACTTCAATATTGGTATTATTAGGGGCAAAGTAAACACTCAGTTGGTGCGTATAATCTTGGCTTAACTTACCCTTCGCTAAGGGAGAAAATAATTGGTCTCGCTGGGCGTTATTAATTGGCGAAGCGCCATAACTCCATTTGTATTGCCATGTCCCTAAGGTACTTAGATGAACAATTTGTAATGCCACCCCATCACTGCCTAATGCGACATCACGAAAACCATCAAAATACACCGATTGAGGCAAAATAGTACTCAATCGCGTGTGCGGTACATCGCGTGTACTAGAGTACAGCCAATGGTTATTTTTAACCCGACCGACCTGGGCTTTGAATGACCAATTCGCGTCATCAAATAAATTAGGCTCCCAATCTACAAACGCATAATCTACACGTCCCCCTTTGGCATATCGGTTACCCACATCCAAATACACGATTTGTCCAGCAAGAGACCAAGAATCATTAATCTTAAAGCGACTATTTAGCCCTATTTCAGTTACCCGAAACGACAGTTTATTGGTTTCATTGATATAACTACTGTGATTGGTTTGCACCATCCCCTGCGCGGTAAAGCCGTTAACTTGCCAACGATCAGACTGCGTATAGACAGCGTCTTGAGCATTGACCAAGAGCGAGATCATACATCCCCACAACCCCATTAGTAAGAAGATAGCTCGGGTGTTAGATTGGATGCAAAGTCGGGTGATAGGAAGCCCCATTTGCCCATTGCTAATTATTTTCATATTACTGCCCCGCGCTTAATTGGTTCCGACGCTGCGATAAACCTGCATATGTCTTCATTTCCAGTTTTTGTCCTGGCTTATTCTTCCCTTCACCATAGGGTAGGTAGCCAATTGCACCTGGCGTGTTCAGCACCATCGCTCGCATCGCATTGATATCTTTTACGACAATAGGTGGGTCGGCGCGCCCCGAGTAAATCCGCTTGTTCCATAAACGCTGAACTTGGTAAGGAAACATCCGCAAACGTAATTGAATAAATGCTTGATGCAGAGGACTATCAGACTTCAGAACAACGACCTTAATCAATTTACCATCGGGCCAATGACGCATTTTTCCAGAAAACACTTCACGTAAAAATTGCTCTGAAATTTCCGGAAAAATCGGATTATTAAGAATGACTTGAGGTGGATGAGGTTGTTCTGAAGGACGGTCTTGAGCACCGGCGCTTTGGACACTACTGGGTTGATTGCTTAGTTGCAACGTTGCGTATGCATTGATTGAAAACAACAAGGTTAGACTTACAGTAGTAACCATAAGGCCTAACACAGTTATCAATGTGAAAAATCGAAATGGGGTCAACGCGTTTACGCTCCAATACTGGACAACTCCATTGTCGATATATGTTTCTATTAGTTGGCAATCTAATAACTATAGCTAATATTAAATATCTTATAGAAATATATCGGTCATTCTCATACAAGCTTGACGTTTAAATGTGGATAAGTGTGGCTATATTGTCCCATACCGTTGCGGATTTAAGATGCGACATCCAGTCTTTTCCTTTGGCACGCGTGCCCCAGGGTAATTGCTGCCAAGATTGACCAAATTCTTGTTGTATCGCCTCTTCATACACACTAACTGTTTGATTTATTGTGAGATAAGGACCCGTGCGCAGTGGGTTAGAATGTGCGTACAAGCCGACTACAGGGGTGCGAACTGTCGTTGCCATGTGTGCTGGTCCCGTGTCAGGCGCGACCACACAATCAGCCAAAGCCATCAATGCAAGCATCTGTTTTAAACTGGTTATCCCGACTAAATTTTGTAATTTAGAGTGCTGTTTATGTGAGCATAACGCAAGGATGTTTTGGGTAATGTCCGCATCCACCGGACCAGGCCCACCACAAATCACAGGGGTAATATTATGTTCGATGAGTTGCGCGATAATATTGGCATAGCCTGCTGCCGTCCAATTGCGCATTGCTTTTGAAGCAGCAGGGGCAATAATGACAAAACGCCCAAATTGATTCGCTTGCTGTTGTGCCCACTCGCGATCTTGCGCATCAATCGGGATAGCCCAATCTAACTCCATCGCAGGCACGCCGATCTTATCCGCAAACTGCATAAACCCATCGAGTACATGGGTGTGTTTCGTAGCTGCGATACGTTCATTAGTAAAAAGCCAATGGCCTTCTTTACTGCGTGCCCAATCAAATCCTATGCGGCGTTTAGCCTTGATCACCGAAGCAAACCAATTAGCGCGCAATGCCACCTGCATTAATAACAACACATCAAACTCACGTCCGCCTAACGCCTTTTTTAATTGAGCTCGAGCGTCGGGTTGAGCTTTGTCACACACAATAAATTCGACATTGTGCATACCTTTGACGAGTTGATGTTCGATTTTACCAATAACCCATGTCACCTTTGTATCCGGCCACGCTTGCGTGATCCGCGTCACCATTGCTGCGGCATGACAGACATCACCGATAGCAGAAAGGCGCATGATACAAATTGATTGAGACATAGAGAATTCTTAGTTGGTATTTTTTACAGCGTTATAGCATAATTTTACGTACAATACCTGTCAATGTCATCCAGCAAATTGCTATTTTATTTATGTCTGAGCTCACCAATACACCATTAACGTTGTCACCAAAAGCATGGTCAATCCAAGCGACTCATGCCTCTGGACAATATTTGATTGTGCCTATTCATGACATGACTAATGCCTCAACTTGTCCTAATGACGGGCCAACGGTTGACTGGTTTAATCCTGAGTACTGGCAAGCTCAAAATAAAATAACAGGCACGAATACTGGGCGCGGGATCACTTATTTTATTCAACACCTTGGTATTAATATGGTACTGCGCCGCTATTTACGCGGTGGCTTGATTGCCAAATTAATTACCCAATCATTTTGGTTTAACGGAAATACGCGTACCCGAGTTTATCGGGAAATGGCGCTGCTAGAGTATATGCTCCAATGTGATTTACCGGTACCACGTCCTATCGCAGGACTGATCACTCGACATTTTGGGGCATGTTATCGTAATGCGATCCTCATTGAACGCATTGCTGATGCACAAGATTTACACGCGTATTTGATACAGCAATCCCTGTCCCAGGAAATCTGGACAGCGTTAGGTCATACTATTGCGCGGATGCATTTAGCCGGTGTCTATCATCATGATTTAAATATTGAAAATATCTTATTAGATAAGCAAGACCAACTGTGGCTGATTGATTTTGATAAGTGCGATTTATTTACACTAGAACCATCGAAAGTATTAAAAGCTTGGCCAATCGACAATATTGCTCGCCTAGCCCGCTCTATTCGCAAACAACAAACATTACATACAAACTACCATGTTGGTGTTGATGATTGGGCAGCGTTGCTCTCAGGCTACCAGACGCAGCTACAGAACGATGCACCAACGGTATTTAATGAGATTAGTGATAAATTTATGATGTTACGGATTTAATTTACGCAGATTTTTAGTTGCATATCAGCGTGTTGTTGGCTAACGTGAGTGTAAATGTAAGACAAGGAAATTTATGAAAACTCGCGCTATTTATCCAGGAACCTTCGATCCAATCACTAACGGTCACGCTGATTTAATTGAGCGTGGGGCAGACATGTTTGAACATATGATTGTGGGGATCGCCTCGAATCCATCGAAAAAACCCCTGTTTAGTCTCGAAGAGCGTGTTGCGATGATAACCGAAATCACCCACCACCTACCCAATGTTGAAGTAATGGGGTTTACCGGTTTGTTAGCTGATTTTGCCAAACAACAAAACGCAACAGTCTTAATTAGAGGTCTACGAGCGGTATCTGATTTTGAATATGAGTTCCAACTTGCCAATATGAATCGACGCCTAAATCCCAATTTAGAGAGTGTTTTTTTAACACCAGCCGAAGAAAACTCATTTATCTCATCGACGTTAGTGAAAGAAGTCGCTTTGCATTATGGCAATGTCGCTCAGTTCGTTCATCCTGTCGTCAAAGACGCCTTAGACAAGCGCTTGCATCCACCTGCATAGCGCGTGCAACTAGCGTTGACAGCTCGGGCACCAAAACGTGTTGCGTTGCCCGATCATCATGGACTTGATTTCTGTTTCACAGATACGGCACGCCTCTCCTGCTCGACCATAGACATTTAAATGCAAACTAAAATAGCCAGGATTGCCATCTACTTGTGAAAAATCTTTGAGGGTCGTCCCACCTTGCACTATTGCCGCAGCCAACACCTCTTTAATGTAACCCGTTAAGACTCGGTAGCGCTGCGCACTGATTTTACCCGCAGCTCGCTTGGGTGCTATTTTAGCCAGAAACAATGCTTCATTGGCATAAATATTACCCACACCAACGACATTTTTATTATCCATCACAAATTGCTTAACGGTGCAGGTACGTCTTTGAGCTCGAGCATGCAGGTGGTCTTGGGTAAAATCATCGGTCAAAGGTTCAGGTCCTAATGCGGACAATAAAACATGCGGCTCATCATCTATCCCTTGCCATAAACACGCACCAAATTTACGCGCATCATTAAAACGCAAACATTGACCGTTGCTAAGGTTGATATCGAGATGGTCGTGTTTTTTAAGCGCCGTAGATTGTGCAAATACCCGTAAAAACCCCGTCATCCCCAAATGCAAAATCACACTGCCGGCATCCGTATTGATAAACAGATATTTCGCACGACGCGTTACGCTGCGAATAATATGCCCATGTGTTTGATGAATCGCTTCTGGTACCGCCCAACGTAGTTTTGCAGTACGCACAACAATTTCACTGATGGTTTGGCCAACCAAGCCTGGCTCGATGCCTTGACGGCTGACTTCAACTTCAGGTAACTCTGGCATGAGGGCTCCAAATTAGGTGGGGGAATGTTTATATTACAGAGATTTACGCAAAGATCTGATTACGGGATCAAATACACGCCTTCCGGTTTTAATAGTACATAGTAGCGTTCATTCAGTTTCAGCAATGTTTGCTGCGGCAGACGAATGACATTAATCGCAATTTCACGAGTCTCGTTGACATAATCGACGGTTGTGATCACCACCGGCAATGGTGAATGTGCTTCGGTAAACGAAATTTCTAC
>DBBN01000014.1 GCA_002292215.1 Glaciecola sp. UBA983
CCTTTTTTTATGCTTGAAATAAAGCATGAGGTTAACAGTGGCGATGGTAGTGCGGGGTTTGCCTAGGTGAGAGTAGTCATTGCCCTTGCCGGGACGGAGCGCCTATTCGAAGAAAGGCTTACCTCAGGGTAAGCCTTTTTTTATGCTTGAAATAANNGGCTGCATACCCAATAATAAACCTAGGAAATCCGAGGCCCTTTAAAAGGACACGGAAAAGTACACGAAAAAGGATATGTAAAAATACACGCAACGGGTCATGAAGTTCTTAGGGAAATAAAAAGGTGTGCACTAACAAAGTGTATCTATCTAAACAACAATAAACTAATAAATTTACAGACACATAATTACTTGGTTTTGTAAGGTAAGAACTTTCCACTTAGCACTATATTAACTCGATCCCCCATTTGCGTTAGGTTCACGTTGTGAATTCGTAAAATCTATAAATTACAGGATCTGTCGGGAACGCTGATGACAATGAGCCTTTGTAAGGGACTAATTGCAGTTGTATTTTGGACTCATCAGGCAAATCAGATAACACACTAATAATATCAGCTTGTTTTAGCGTTAATGTCACCTGACCTAAAAGTGACAAATTGATTTTTATTTGAAATAACAAAGCTGTATATATGCCAACTTGTATTAAGCTGGCATAAAAAGTGGGAACTTAAGATGTAGTTGAACTATAAAAGGAAAGTACTAATAGTAGGGAATACGCTATTCTCCTCTATGAGAGAACATTACTCCCAATACCTTTAAATAAACGACCAAGTATGTCAGCGCCAGTTATTATCCTCTGTTCAGTATCAGTCCAGACAAGTAATACATCAGAGTGCAATACATCATTAGACTGAAGTTCAATGGTATGAGCGAGCCTAAGCTTCTCTACAGCTTGACTCAATGAGCATGTAAGATCATCAATCACTAAAGGACGATGGCAAAATTGGTATGGATCAAGACCGTCTGTGTGTGTGACGGTTGCGCGAACAAATCCATCCACATCCATGACTAATAATGGTTCTTTGGCCTCACTGGCTAGTATGACCCATTTATGCCCAGATTTATTAACCGCATTAACAAAATCTGCAAACTCAGGATCTTGTTGATTAGGTAACAAAGGTAAATCTAATTTAGTTGCTAGGCGAACAACACTTTGAGGATCTAACACTTCACCTTCATCGCAGACTGTCGATTTATCCATTTCAAAAAAGTTAAGTGCGCCCATACCTTGAACATGATCCATATCGGCTTCTTCAGCTTCCATATGGGTACCAATCAAGGCAGACAATTCTTGTTCACGAAAATAAGAAATCCCTTCACGACCTAACCAACCATCAAGTATTAGAGCGGTTAATTTGGCTACGGGAAATAACAATATTTGGTACAGTTTAATAACAGGTGTTAGGACAGACGCAACACGTAGCGCATTTCTTGAAAAATAGGCTTGAGGGAATATTTCACCTAAAAATGTGATAGCAATGGCCGAAAACAAAAAAGAATACACACCTGCTAATACCGAATCAGATAATAAGGTCAGCAGTACGTTGATTGACACATTACCCCATAGAATAGTGGATAATAAAAAGTTGGAATCCTTACGCATATCAAGGATGACTTTCGCATTCGGATTACCTTGCTTAGCTTCGACTTCTAACTGTAAACGGCTTAAACTAAAATAAGCGATGTTCAATCCAGAAAAAATTGCAGATTGAGTAATACATAAAGCAATGGCGAACCAAATAAATAACTCATTTGTCATAGTTTTTCCTAAAATATAAAGTATGGGATTGATATATCTACAGTAAGATATATAGAAGATGGCATTTTAGCTATTTTTGCAAATATAGATATTTATAATTTGTCCTGTGGATATAATAATTACTAATGTTAAATAAAATTTTACTAATGGAATAACAATGAATCAAGCACAGCCATGGTGGGGCACATTTAAATTTGATATGACAGAAACCAAATGCTGGCGCGTAGGGCAGCGTACTATTGCGATTAAACGCGATATGCATGAATGGAGTATCTGGAATAAAGAAACACCGAAAGAAGAAACTAAATTAATCACCGTTACCCCCAAAGGTATTCACGAAACATTTAAAGATAGCGATCTTAAGCGTTACATGACTAATCAAACGTCGAATGTGTTAGTGATTGAACCGTCTTTAGCGGATCGTTCTATGACAGTGCGTCCAGCTAAACCTTTTGTCATTATGCCCGAACAAGAAGTACAAGTGTATATCAGTACCCCATTGTGGATGACCGTGATGCTTCCTGATACTCAGATACCTATTGCAGATATGCCTTTTTGGCGTCCATCAGATTCATGGTTTGGTCCATCAACCATGCATGGAGATATTTGTTATTCAAAAAATACTGATGCAAAAACGGATCGAAATAAACTAGAGACTCGATCACATCGCGCTAACTCTATCATTACTATCAAAAATGCGCATGATGAGCCATTAACCGTTGAACGTATGAGTTTACCAGTCCCTGCACTTAAGTTGTATGTTGATGATTCTGGAATGTTTTGGACTGATCAGGTGTCAATATTACAAGAAGTTGAGCACAACAAGCCTATTTCACATGTGCGTCATTCACCGCCAAAGGTAAAATCCCATATAGTTCGCGTATCAGAATCTCGTGAGCTGAGTTCAAAAACATCGTTTTTATCAACACTAATAAGTCTCATTGATTAGTGACCTGTTAACCTCAATTATATGGAGATACATGCACATGCTGGAAAAATTCGATCTAAATAGTGTACTCGAAGCGATCCATTTTATAGCGATTACCAAGGCGACGATTATCTTGCTCGTGGGATTTTTCGTCGCCAAATTTTTGAGTAATTTAGTCACTCGATTTAATTTTGCCAATATGACTATTCATGGTCAAATATTACTAAAACGCGCTATCTTTTATGGGATCATGATTTTGATGAGCATGTCTGCATTGCGCGAACTGGGCTTTGATTTGAGCGTGATCTTGGGGGCTGCAGGGATCTTGAGTGTCGCGATTGGTTTTGCGTCACAGACTTCGGCTTCTAATCTCATTAGTGGTTTGTTTTTAATGATGGAACGCCCCTTCTCTATAGGAGATGTCATCCGTGTCGAGCAAACTACGGGAGAAGTCATCTCGATCGATTTATTGTCAGTAAAAATTCGCACGTTCGATAATTTATATGTGCGAGTGCCAAACGAGTCGATGATTAAAACCCAAGTGACGACGCTTACTCGTTTTCCTATTCGTCGTGCGGATCTAATATTAGGGATAGCTTATAAGGAGGATATTGAACAAGTAAAAGCATTATTAGCACTCCTAGCAGACAATAATCCTTTATGTCTTAGTGAGCCAGCACCGTTATTTATTCTTAAGGGATTTGGTACGTCGTCAGTTGATATTCAATTTTCAGTCTGGGCAAAAAAAGAAAACTTCTTAGTAGTAAAGAATGAGATGTATCAGCAAATTAAAGAGGCATTTGATAATAATGGAATAGAAATTCCATTCCCACACCTTAGTTTGTATTCAGGAGAGGCTAGCAAATCCATTGCATTTACGCTCACTGACAACAATGGCGTAATTAAGCTGAAGAAATAAAAACGTAATAGTCGTTATAGCCATTTCTTACGTTTAAAAAAAATAAACATACCAGCAATCATGGTGACTATAAGACCTAAAATAACGAGGTACCCATATTCCCAAGTGAGTTCAGGCATATTAGTTGAGCTTACCGAATGATCGAAATTCATCCCATAAATCCCCACTAATAAAGTGGGGGGTATAAAAATGGTCGTGATAATGGTTAAAAATTTCATTACATCGTTTAACTTCAAGCTGACACTTGTTAGGTATAGTTCCATTAAGCTGGATGTCATTTCATGGTAGGTTTCAAGTAATTCCATGATGGCAATCACATGGTCATAACAGTCTTTTAGATGCACGAGCGTGTTAGCACTGAGTATTTGGCAGTCATCAGCACGTAAGAGTGCGTTGATGACTTCACGCTGAGGCCATAAACGGCGTCGTATTAGCAATAATTCACGGCGGATTTTGTGAATTTCCGTCAGCATCTGCTCATTTTTGGTATTGAGTAGCTCGTCCTCTATCCCTTGAATATTCTCTGAATACACTTCGAGTAATGGGAATCCGTAATCAATAATTGAGTCTGTTAGCGCGTACATCAGATAGTCTAGTTCGTGATTGCGAAGCTTTCCCTGTCCTTTGTTGAGGCGTTCGGTTACTTTATTAAACGGATTAAAATCACCGGTGCAAAATGATACCAATAAAGTGCGAGTCACAAATAAACACACTTGTTCTATACGTGTTGTTTGATCAATATTTAAGGGTAAGTTGAGGATTAAAAAGACTTGATCTTCAGCCGTTTCAACCTTGGGTCTTTGCCCTCTATTTAAAATATCTTCAGCATGTAGTTCATGCATCGCCGTCATGTCGACAATTGTCTTAAGTAAATTATCGGAGGGCTGTCCTTGGATGTGCAGCCAAGTTTTACAATCATGTGTACTCAATAGTGAGGTCATTGATGATTCATCAATGACCTCACTACTCTGGATCTGATTTTCATCATATACCACGCTATCAATAATAAAGTCAGTTGGATCTTGACTGATTAGTGTGCCTGGCTTAGTACCTGGAGCGTGATAATTCCGGTTAAACAATTCCATGTTAGTGTCCTTCCTTACACTTCGTGATTAGTACCTTTGGGTTTACTCTCTTGCGACGAATTTGAGACTTTAGCTGGCAATTGCTTTCGCGCAGTTTCAACTAGATCTTGATTGCTTGTACGTTCAATTAATTTAACACGGTGATGCATCGCTACTTTGGCTAAGATATGCGCTGTAACTGGCGCAGTAATAACTAAAAATAGAGTAATGAGTAGTTCGTTAATACTGACATACCCTTGTAAATGATACATATACACCATTGAACCGATTAGAATTCCGCCAAGGCCTAATGTCGTGGCTTTGGTAGGCGCATGCAGACGTGCATAGAAATCTTGTAATCGTAATAGCCCAATAGAGCCGACAAGTACAAAAACACCACCTGAAAGTAGTAATATAGATATTAATAGTTCTGTATAAAAACTCATATATGTATCCTTTATTCGATGATATCGCCGCGTAACAAATACTTACCAAAAGCAACACTACTGACAAACCCTAACATGGCAATTAACAAAGCTGCCTCAAAATACAACGGTGTTTGGTTATATATCCCATATAATAGAATCAAGGCTATGCTGTTAATATACATTGTATCGAGTGCTAATATTCGGTCTACAATATCGGGTCCAATAATCAGTCGCCACAAATTCAATACCAGAGCAATACATAGCATCACCCCAACGATCATAACGGTCATTTCTAACATCCGAATATCTCCTTTACGCGCGATTCATAGCGTTGCTTAATTAAATCGATGACCTCTTGCTCATCATTCGGCATATTTAACACATGTACATAGAGCCATTTTTCATCTTTAGATATGTCAGCGCTAACTGTCCCTGGGGTCATGGTGACGGTACTAGCAAGAACCGTAACAGGTAAGGTGCCTGTTAAATCAATTGGCACTGCAACAAAGCCCGGTTTAATTTTGTTCATTGGCCCAATAACCAAAAGAGCGACTTCAATATTTGCAACGACGATGTCTTTAAGAATAACTAATGCATAACTGATGGCTTTCAATGGTCTTTTAACTTTCGGCTGTGGCACCCTTAAAGGGGCGCATAATAATGGAATGACGATAGCAAGCACACTACCTAATAGAATGTGTCCTAAACTTAGCGTTGTATTAAGCATGAGCCACACAATCAATAGAAAGAAGCTATGTAACGGCATCGGCATTATGCGAGAAAAATTATTAGAGAAGAAACTCATCGTGCATCTCCTTTTAGATTCATGAGCTCAATTAATTGAGGCACATCGTGTAATTGGGCTGCTGCATTATTCGTGTATTCAACGATACTAGCACCAAATAACGACAGCACAGGAGATGCGCCGAGTAAAACGACGGCACCACCAATCTTCCAATTGGATATATCGTGTGCTTGGGATGCTTGGTTACTTTTGGTATAACGCCAAAACAGTGTCGTACCGGCTCTAGATAAGGCAATAATAGTCGCTAAACTAGAAAGTAAAATAATTGACCACACCCATAGCCTTTCGTCAGTATTGGTCGCAGATTGTAAAATCACTAACTTACCCAAAAAGCCTGAAAATGGTGGTAGGCCAGCAACCGTCATTGCAGCGATTACAAACAATATTCCCAGTAATGATTGTTGCTTGATCTTGCGAGCAATAACAAAATAATCAAGCGCCTTACCACGTTGTTGACCTAGCATATCTGCGATTAAAAACAATGCACCAGTTATCAGGGTACTGTGAATTAGGTAAAACAGACCTGCCGCTGTTGCTTCTGGAGTTCGCAGTGCAAACGCAATTAAAAGTGTACCAACTGACACAAGAACAAGATTACCGATAAGAATTCGTAAGTTAGTACTAGCTAGCGCTCCTATCGTCCCTAATACAAGAGTAAGAATGGCTAGAGGCCAAATCCAAGGCTGAATCATATTCGCTAACGCACCTGCCTCTTCGCCAAATACCACCGTGTAAACACGGAATATGCAATAGACACCGACCTTGGTCATAATCGCAAAAAGTGCAGCAACAGGTGCACTCGCAGCGGCATAGGTACGAGGTAACCAAAAATGCAAGGGAAGCATCGCGGACTTTAATCCAAAGACAACCAATAACAACGAACCGCCAGCTTGAGCAATGAGTTGATTGCTCGGAGATAATTGCGCGACTTTGACAGCCATATCTGGAATGTTGAGAGTGCCGGTGATGCCATATAATGTGCCGAGTGCAAATAAAAACAAACTAGAGCCAATCAAATTCAAAATCACATAGTGCATGTTAGCCGCAGTTTTTTGCTTGCCCTCGCCATGCATAAGTAACGTGTATGATGCGATAAGTAGCACTTCGAAAAAGACAAATAAATTAAATAAATCGTTGGTTAAAAACGCACCATATATACCTAATAATTGAAACTGAATAAGTGGATGGAAGTATTTACCATCTCGGTCTATTCCAGAAAATGAATAAATCGTTACACCAAGACCCAAGAATCCAGCAAGAACAACGAGCATTACCGAAAGTAGATCCGCGTATAATATGATCCCAAAAGGTGGCTGCCAATCGCCAACGGCATAGAATGTAGGGCCGGTTGTGACGACGGATATCATCAGCACAATCGAGCAAATTAATTGAGCAAGTATCAAGCAAGCTGCAGCAACACGTCGGTATTGATATTTTTCTGGCCCAGCAAAGGGTGGTAAAAGCATTAATAAGCCACCCAATAAAGGGATTAAAATCGGTAAGATCACCAAATGAGCAGTCATATTTTGTCCCTATTTGGCTTGATTAATTTTCTGGTATCCGGCGGCTCACTGCCATCAACAAAATCATTTCCTAAATCAGCACGTGCGCGCATTGATAAAATCACCACAAAGGCAATCATCGCAAAGCCAATGACTATTGCTGTTAAGGTTAACGCTTGCGGCAGTGGGTCAGCATAGGAATCAGACATACCCAAAATAGCCGCATCTTTGAGATTTAATCGCCCACTAGAAAATAAAAATAAATTGACGGCGTATGAGAGCATAGTCAAACCGACCACGACAGAGAATGTTCGGCCACGAAGACAGAGGTACACACCACAGGAGGTTAAGACACCAACACAAATTACGTATAATGTTTCCATTATTCCTCCGCTGTTGGGCGATGCGATGAGGTTAATTTACCCAAGCTCGCCAAAATTAATAATGAAGCACCAATCACCGTTAAATAAACTCCCAAATCAAAAATCAGTGCACTAGCTAATTCAATTTCGCCAATAAATGGGATATCAAAATAGTCAAACCAAGTCGTCATAAATGGGCGATCGAAATACCAGCTACCGATACCTGTTAAAGTAGCAATTAAAATACCCAGCGCTATTAGCGTTTGATAGTCTACTTTTATGCGCGGTTTAACCCAATCAACTCCATGTGCTATATATTGTTGTATAAGCGCGACTGAGGTGATTAAGCCTGCAATAAAGCCCCCACCAGGCATGTTATGACCACGCAGAAAGATATAAAAAGACACGAGTAATGCCAGTGGCAGTAAACTTTGAGAAATCATAGCCAATATAGGCGGATGGCGATCTTCAGTCCAAGGTAAACCCTGCTCGTTAGCCGATGGCATCGCTAAACGAACTCGCGCTAGTAAGTTAAAAATACCGAGCGCAGCAATACCTAATACTAGAATTTCACCAAGAGTATCGATGCCTCTAAAATCAACCAATATAACGTTTACGGCGTTAGTTCCGCCACCGCCGGTCTTACTATTAGCTAAGAAAAATTCAGAAATCGTCGTTAAAGGCTGCGTGATAAATGCATAGTTGATTGTTGCAACCAAACCACCTATTGCAGCAGCAATACCGACATCTCTTGCAACTCTAGAGGGAGCTGATTCTGCCGGAGTTTTTTGTGGTAAAAAATACAAAGCGAGCATCAATAATATGACGGTGACGACTTCAACTGCAAGTTGAGTAAGGGCAAGATCCGGAGCTGAAAAGCGCGCAAATGCGATAGATACGATAAGCCCTACAACCGATATCATAATCAGTGAAACCATTCGTTTGCGATGGAATATGACAGTGGCGATTGCACTTAAGCACAGAATAATCGCTGCAGTTATTTCTATGCCACTCAATGCTTGATCAGGATAGTGGGTTTTAGCTGTATCAAGGTTAATCAACGGAATGGCTGTTACAGCAATGGCAAACATCAACAATGCGGCAATATAGCGCTGCAATGAACCGTTATTAATTGTTTCATGTGCTTTTGTCGCCAAGCTAACGAGTCGTTGCACGGCGCCTTCAAAAATTAATTTTTCGTCCGTTTCTTGAAATTGCGCCTGAAAACGGTACAAATGACTGCGATAGGCATACACAATCAAGCCCCCACCAATCGCGATAGCGCTCATTAACAAGGGCATATTAAACCCATGCCAAATAGCTAGGCTGTAATAAGGTACTGTGGTCATGAGGACGCTGGATGCTGCCGCTTTGAGTAAACCGCCGATAATAAATTCAGGGAAGATGCCCACTAACAAACATAATGTCACTAATATTTCGATAGGGATCTTCATATAGCGCGGTGGCTCATGAGGTGTTTTAGGTAAATCTTCGGGTTCTCCATTAAAGAACACATCGTGAATAAAGCGCATAGAATAAGCGACTGCAAATACGCCCGCGAGTGTGGCTAATACAGGAATCATCCATGACAAAAAGCCTAACGCCGATGAGTGTAGCGTTTCGGCAAGAAACATTTCTTTGGACAAGAAGCCATTAAACAAGGGGACGCCTGCCATCGATGCTGCTGCTACCATGGCTAGTGTTGCGGTGTAAGGCATAAAACGCCACAGACCACCGAGCTTGCGCATGTCTCGAGTGCCGGACTCGTGATCAATAATTCCTGCGGCCATAAACAAAGAGGCCTTAAATACGGCATGATTCATAATATGAAATAGTGCAGCTACTGCGGCCAACGGTGTATCCAGTCCTAGCAGCAACACAATCAAACCCAGATGGCTGATTGTTGAATATGCCAACAAGCCTTTTAAATCATGTTTAAAAAGTGCGACATATGCGCCAATTAATAAGGTGATGAGGCCTGTCATACTGACAATTAAAAACCACATTTCGGTGCCAGATAAAACTGGATAAAAACGTGCTAGTAAGAAGATACCGGCTTTAACCATAGTGGCTGAGTGTAAGTAAGCACTAACTGGCGTGGGCGCAGCCATGGCATGAGGTAACCAAAAATGAAATGGGAATTGCGCAGATTTGGTAAACGCACCGAGTAATATTAATATTAATGCAACAGAGTAAAGTGCATGATCGCGGATTACCTCACCACTGGCTAATATGGTGCTGAGCTCATAGCTGCCAACAATGTTAGCTATGATCAATAAGCCTGCAAGTAGCGCCAAGCCACCAGCACCCGTGACGGTAAGCGCCATACGTGCGCCTTTGCGTGATTCAGATTTGGTCGACCAGAAACTGATTAATAAAAATGAACTAATACTAGTGACTTCCCACGCCATCCAAAGCTGAAGTACGTTGTTTGCTAGTACGATGGATAGCATAGCTGTCATAAATAAGATTAGGTAAGAAAAGAATCTACCAATTGCTTCTTTTTCTGATAAGTAATATCGAGCGTATAGAATGATGAGTAATCCGATACCCAAAATCAGTAGAGAAAACATTAATGCTAAACCATCAAGGTGCATAGATAATGTGAGGCCTGCCGAGGGGATCCACTCTAGATATTCGACAATGACTTCACCTGCAAGCACTGCGGGAAGTAAACTGATGATGTAGCCTAGCGCAATGGCGGGAGCCAACATGGTGGCGAGAGTATTGATTCTCCGCCCAAATCGTTCTGTGAGTACGGGAACTACTGCTCCAATCAATAAGAATGCGGTGATCCAAAATAAGCTCATCGTTGCGCCTTGCTCCATTTATTCTTCTACGATTATTACGCGTTTATAGGGGTATACTATAATGTGTTTGGAGGTATAAGTCTTAACATTTCATACGCTTTGCGCACAAAACAAGATCTCGTTCTTTTTTTGATTATGATATCACCAAAGAATTGTCAGTTTCTAGCGACTCTCAAGTAAAATCCTACGAAAATAAATGATTGATAAGTTGTTCTAATTTAACAAAAATAGTGTATAACTTTAGCAATTAAATCTTAATTAAATATTAACTAAATCATCTTCCCCCATTATGGAGCCTCCTATGAGTGACGCATCGACCAATCCTGAGAGTTATAACAAGCGCGCAAACTGGATTGCACACGTAATGGTAACATTAATTATTCTTGCTGTTACTGCGTTAATCATGATGAGTTTATTTGGTAGTAAACCTCAAGCACAGCGTTGGGGTGGTGAGCGCAAAGCGCCATCAGTTGCCGTTGATATAGCCGATTTAGTGCAAAGCGACTTTCAAGTTTGGATAGATTCTTACGGTACTGCGCAGCCTCTAACTCAAACTCGTTTAGTGTCAGATGTCAGTGCCCGTGTTTTACATGTTTCACCAAATATCCGCGCGGGTCGTTCTTTTAAACAAGGTGAAGTATTAGTTCAGTTAGATGACCGAGATATAAAAGTCGAAGTAGATATTGCAGCCTCTGCTACTGCTGAGGCGGAGTTTCGTTACTTACAAGAAGTAGCAGAATCTGAAATTGCAGAGCAGCAGTGGAATGAGCGTCCAGCGACAGAAGCGGCGCGTTTACTTGCGTTAAGAAAACCTCAAGTTGCTGCTGCTAAGGCTGCCTTAACCGCTGCAAAAGCCCGATTATCCAGAGCTCAGCTTGACCTCGAAAGAACCCAAATCAAAGCGCCGTTTGATGGTAAAGTGTTGCAGCAAATGGTCGATGTAGGGCAAGTGATCAGTCCTTCACAAGCCATCGCTGAGATCTATAGTACTGATGCTGTTGAAGTTAGACTACCAGTCAAAATCAGTGATTTAGCTTATTTAGATATCAAAGATACTGATCTTGACGACATGAACTTACCAAGAGTGAGTTTAGTCGGTGAGTTAGGTAATACCACATATGAATGGAAAGCCAGTATTGTGCGCAGCGAGGGGGTATTTGATCCAGCCACGCGAATGCTTTATTTAGTGGCGCAAATTGAAAATCCTTTCATCAATACTGACCGTCGCCCGGCGATCAGAGTCGGCCAATTTTTACGGGCGAAAGTAGAAGGCCGTTCATTAGAGGATGTGTTCGTGATCCCAAGACGCGCAGTCTCACAAGACAATCGAATCAGTGTCGTTGATGAGGGGATGTTAAGAAAACGCCAAATTATGCCACTGTGGACAGATGCTAACTCAGTGGTTGTCGCATCAAATGATACAACAGAGAACAATGAGTATAACGACAATCAATTCCAGAAAAAACCGATGCACATTACACTCAAGGCCTCAGATAAATTGATTTTAACACCAACGGCTAACTTGCCTGATGGCACACGAGTTACCCCATTGGTGTTTGTCGAAGAAAACAATAATAACGCGTTAAATTAAGAGGATCTGACGATGATTGCTTGGTTTGCAAAAAACGACGTTGCCGCAAATATTCTATTCTTTGTGATTATTATTTCAGGGATTTATGTTGCGACTACTCAAATTCCTATCGATTTATTTCCTGAGGTTGAACAACGTAATGTCAGAGTGTCTATGGTTTTACCAGGTGCTTCGCCACAAGAGACGGAAGAAGGCATTACGATAAAAATTGAAGAAGCGATTCAAGCGATAGAAGGTATCCGTCAAATCACATCGCAAAGTCGTGAGGGGAGTGCCTCTGTAACAGTACAAGTCGAAGAAGGTTATGACGTTAGAGAAGTGTTAGACGAAGTCAAAATCCGTGTCGATGGTGTGAATAATTTCCCCGTGGAGGCTGAAAGCCTATTGGTGCAAGTACCGCAATGGCGGCGAGATGCGATTGGCGTCGTCTTATTCGGTGATTACGATAATATGACCTTGCGTCGTGTTGCCGAGAATGTACGCGACGAACTAGCCGGTTTGCCAGAAATTACCCAAGTTGAAGTTGATAATGTTTTACCTTTTGAGATTTCAATTGAAATTGCAGAGTGGGCGCTCCGCCAATACGATATTAGTTTAGAGCAAGTTGCTGGTATATTACGCCAAAACTCTACTGATGTGTCTGCCGGTAACTTAAAAACCAAAGGCGGTGATATTTTTATTCGCAGCCGCGGCCAAGCGTATCGTGCGAGTGATTTTGAAACGATACCGGTCATTACCACACAAGATGGCACGATGATCACGCTTGGTGATATTGCGACGATCCGTGACGAGTTTGAAGAAACCCCTATGCGGACTCGTTTTAATGGTGTGCCAGCGATAGAAATTGAAGTCTATCGTTCTGGCGATGAAAGCATTATCGACGTGACGACGGCGGTTCGTAATTACATCGACAAAAAACAATTGGATATGCCTGATGGCTTGACCATCGATTTTTGGCGTGACCGCAGTGAGCCGATAAAAGCACGTCTTGAAACCCTAACCAAAAGTGCATGGCAAGGCTTGTTACTCGTGATTATTATGCTCGCGCTGTTTCTTCGCCCGTCGGTTGCGTTCTGGGTTTGCTTGGGTATACCAATGAGTTTTATGGGGGCATTTTTGTTTATGCCTTTGTTTGATGTCAGTTTAAACTTAATGAGTCTCTTTGCGTTTATATTAGTGCTGGGCATAGTCGTAGACGATGCGATTGTTACTGGTGAAAATGTTTATTCTCATCTACAAAAAGGTGAAGATCCGCTTAATGCAGCTATTAAAGGTACGCAAGAAGTCGCAGTACCCGTTACTTTTGGTATATTGACCACCGCCGCGGCGTTTTTACCTCTGGCTTTTCAAACCGGACGCGGTAGTTGGTATGCAGCAATCCCTTTGGTTGTTATACCCGTTTTATTATTCTCACTTATCGAATCTAAATTCATTTTGCCGGCGCATTTAAAGCACGTAAAAATGAGAACCGAAAAAAATACGTCGCGTTTATCTAAACTTCAGCAAAAAATAGCCAATTCTTTAGAAGCAATGATTGAAAAGGTCTATCAGCCCATTCTAGCGCAGGCAATGCGATGGCGTTATGCTGCTTGGACCGCGATGTTTGCAAGTTTGATTTTAATTATAGGTACGATTGCAGCGGGTCACACCAAGTTTGTATTTTTCCCGAGAGTGCAAAGCGAAGTCGCGACAGCCACATTAGTCATGCCTGCCGGTACTGCTTTTGAAAGCACCGACCGCATTATTTCGGCAATGACAATGCATGCCAAAGATTTACAAGAAGAATATCGTGACGCGGAAACGGGCGAATCGGTCATTCGAAATGTGTACTCGATAAGTGGTGGTAGAAACTCCACGACTGGCAGAGTGCAAATGGACATGATCCCACCGGAAAGTCGCACCGTCGACGTCACTACGCGTGAAGTGGTTAATCAATGGCGTAAAAAAGTCGGTCAGGTGGCAGGGGCTGAGCAGCTGAATTACCGCGCAGAAATTGGTGGATGGGGCGGTTCGCCGATTAGTATTGAATTGAAAGGCCGCAATACTGAGGCACTGAATACATTGGGCGAAGGCCTGAAAAAGCAACTTGAACAATACCCTGCAGTATCGGATATTGAAGATTCGTTGTCAGATGGTAAAGAAGAGCTGCAACTCGAATTAAAACCTGAGGCACGTTTGCTCGGTTTGAGTTTAAATCAAGTCGCTCGACAAGTTCGTCAAGCGGTATTTGGTTTTGAAGTACAACGCGTGCAGCGCGGTCGTGAAGAAGTACGAGTGATGGTGCGTTATCCTTTAGAGGCGAGGCAGTCGATTGAAACGTTAGAACAAATGATGATCCGAATTGGACCAAATCAAGAAGTGCCATTGTGGCAAGTCGCCAATGTGTTTCCAGGTCTAAGCCCGGATAGTATTTTACGGGTTGACCGTCAGCGGACTATTTCCGTTAATGCGGATTTTGATAAAGAAGCCGGCGATCTATCACTGGTTCTAGGTGAAGTGAATGCGTGGTTAAGCGAACAAATCAATGCGTACCCGGGAACAACGTTTGAAATGGCTGGAGAAGCTAGAGATCAAGCCGAATCCACTAATAGCTTAACCGTCGGGGCGATTGGGCTAACGATATTAATTTATATCTTGTTAGCGATACCATTTAAGTCTTATTCTCAGCCTATCATTGTCATGTCGGTGATCCCATTTGGACTGGTCGGTGCGGTGATAGGTCACTGGCTCATGGGCATGGATCTGACGTTATTGAGCTTTATGGGGATGCTCGCGCTTTCGGGCGTGGTCGTGAATGACTCATTAGTCTTGGTTGATTATATTAATCAAAAACGCAACGAAGGCGTTAGTCTAAAAGAGGCCGTATATACTGCCGGTGGCCGCCGTTTCAGACCGGTGCTACTTACCTCTTTAACGACGTTTGCAGGCTTGGTGCCGCTGTTGTTTGAAACATCAACACAAGCACAGTTCTTGATCCCGATGGCAGTAAGTCTGGGCTTTGGTATTTTGTTTGCGACGCTCATTACCCTGTTTATTGTGCCAATCAATTATTTGATTTTGGAAGATTTTAAAGGATATATGAGACGTTATAAGAGGGATATGTTGGGGTTACTGAAAAAAGTTTAATTCGTTGTCGATGAGTGACCCCGCTGAGAATATTTTAATATGAAAATTCCTTTAGGGAGGTGTCCGGTTGAACTTGACCAGAACAAAATAGCAAAAGTATTCGATGTGCAACATTGTCTTATGTCGGTTTATGTTAAACCTTTAGAAGAAAACCTAGCAATAATAACTAGATTTATCATTAGCGCCTATCCAAGCTTTCTAGCCGCTCGAGTCCAAGGGCATTGAAGGACGATCATCTGTTCATACAACAATGTTTACCGTTAGCAAAAGCAAAGCTCAATAACACTAATGGCTACAATATTACTGTCGACTGTGTCACAACCTTTTTATCTAACAAAATCTGCGCATTGCACGGGCCATAGGTAGAGCCTATTATAAATAGACACATTGAAAAATAGGTCGTAAGTGATTAAATTATCCTCCATGAGGGGGATATATCTTAATGTGAATAGCGACTAGGATAAAAGTAAGTAAAAAGACAAATCCTAAGAGATTCTTACTTTGATAAATAAATTTATATCTAATGAGTTACATGAACATGGGTTATTAGCATCATCTTCGTTGAGTAAAATAGCGACTCATCCATTACGTGATAGACTGTATAACGAATTACACAATAGACCTTTTCCATCAATAACTACTCCTGCCCAGCTAACCCATATAGCGATTCAGCATCAAGGGAGCTTAAATCAACAAGAGCATGAGTTTATCTCAGCGCTATGTGATAGGTTTCAAGTAAACTCACCCGCAAAGTCAATACCATGTTTTTATCAAGACTTCGGTTTATTCAGTCTTCGCTGGGAACGTCATTTAGAATATTCTACTTATACTTTTATTCGCCAAGCACCATTGACGGATGCACCATTTATAAAAAATGCGATTGATTATGTCCCCAGTAATTGGCTAGAAACAATGCCTGGCCAGGTACTTGCTGCGGTGCACTTGATTATCGAATCTGAAAATATTGATAAAGCGAAAACACATAACGTTGAGAAATATTTCGACCATATGTCTTTGATCGCTAGTGCACCTATACATTCACAGGCTAAGGTGTGGAGTTCATTTAAATTACATCAAGATGGTTTTGGTCGTTTTCTTATCTATCAACAAGATTTATCAGCAGCACAGAGCGGGCGCTTAGTGCAACAATTGTTGCAGCTTGATACTTATCGTTTGATGGCAACACTAGGCTTGCCGCTAGCACAAGCAATTAATAGTGAGCTTAATCAACTAGATTTACAGCTACAACAGGTAACTACTTATATAGCATTAGGCACTAAGAGCGATAGAGAACTACTAACACAAGTATCTAACATAGCTGCAAAAGTAGAAGATTACCGCAGTCAAAGTACTTATCGCTTCTCTGCTACGAATGCCTATTACGATGTGGCTTTGCAACGTATGGAAGAATTAAAAGAAGAAGAAATTTCAGGATACATGACCTTGCAAGAATTCTTAATGCGCAGGATTACACCAGCAGTTAAAACTTGCCAGACAGCGTCGAATCACTTAGAAGATATTTCTAGAAGAGTTACCCGTGCTGGTGATTTATTACATACACGCGTTGATATGGTCCTGCAAGAGCAAAATCAAATCTTATTAAAATCAATGAACCACCGTGCACATATACAAATGCGTTTGCAGCAAACGGTTGAGGGCTTGTCTGTCGCAGCGATCAGTTATTATGGCATACAATTATT
Organism: Glaciecola sp. UBA983; assembly: GCA_002292215.1. Lineage (GTDB taxonomy): Bacteria > Pseudomonadota > Gammaproteobacteria > Enterobacterales > Alteromonadaceae > Opacimonas. The sequence goes on from DBBN01000014.1 coordinate 16,992, forward strand.
TGAAACTATATTGACGTCATTACCCTCTTTTGGCATTGAATATAACCATGAGTTAGTGAGCGGTGTTGCAGTGCCTATTGTAGTTGTCATTGTTTTTATTGGTACACGTTTAATACATAAGCGCTTATTGAAAGAATTAAAATAAGTCAGTGGAATGATGCCGTAGTTGGACGTTAGATGAGAGAACGAATGCGTTTACCAGATGTTACTGCCCGCTACTATTAAGTATGTTCTAGGTCGGGATGTTCAGGATTTAACCGCAAAATATTAGAGAAAGGAGGTTTAAAAATAAATATATGCTCTTTTTCGAGATTAATATAGGATAAGGTATTTTTTAATACATGTTAGAGCACATTAAAAATGAAGATACAACTACCTCAAATCTTTATCGCTAGTGCGAATAAAATAAAAATGACTCTCTGTCGACTACCTTTTATTAAATTTACACTTATAGTTGCTCTGTTCAGCATCTTCACTAGCCAAATTGTTATTGCTCAAGATTCAGAGTTGCCTATCGCCAGTTATGGCACTTCATCCGAAACATCAAATAACTATCTTTATAATTTCGGAAGTGGTGGCAACAAAGGTAGCGACAAGTGCAGTAGCCCCGGCGATGGTAAAAATGGAGACAGTGCTACTGATATGATCGGCAACAAAACATTTCAAGCACTTTTGCCTGTTGAGGTTCAGCAAAGTGCAGCGTCATTTCCTACAAGTGGCCTTGTGGCAATTTCTTCTGGTGGCGATGGTGGGAAGGGTGGAAGTCCGGATTGTTCAGGTGCTGAAAATAAAGCTGGAAAAGGCGGTGGTGATGGCGGTGCTGGCGGACTAATTGATGTGACATTTGATTATCAATCTGGAGATTCGGCGATTAAACAATATATGGGCACCGGGATTTTTGCCTACTCAGTTGGCGGTAACGGTGGCGATGGCGGGAAAGGTCATAAGGATGGTAATGGTGGTGACGGTGGTTCAGCTGGAGATGGCGGGTCTGTAAATGTTGTAAATTATGTCAATATTGACAGTGTTGGGTTTGATGATGACTTATATCCAAAATTAGGTTATGACATTGTTTTTTCTAAGGATTCGCCTTTTGGTGAAAGCCAGGAAACTGCTACGTATGTCGATACATCGGGTAAAAAAAATCAAATAGTCTATGACTTTCCAGTCTATGAAGGCAGTTATGGCATTTGGGCGCAAAGCGCCGGTGGTTGGGGTGGCGATGGTGGTAGCGGCGGAAGTGGGGGTAACGGTGGGAAAGGTCGCCAAGGGGGAGTGGGAGGTGACGTATCGGTTGCCAATTATGGATATATTAATACGCCGTTAGCAATACCAATATTTGCGCAAAGTATTGGGGGTAACGGGGGCGATGGTGGCAGTGGACACTCGTCATGGGCGGGTCTTGATAATGGCAAGGGAGGCAAGGGCGGCTATGGTTCTGCAGCCGGTAAGGTAACAGTTAATAACGAAGGTAACCTCACCTCAGCACTCCAGGGTGGCTTCGGTATTTTTGCACAGTCAGTAGGCGGTGGAGGAGGTGCGGCAGGTGCTACAGCGGGCTTAACGGCCCTCGGGGCATCGGGTGGCGATGCGGCTCCTGGCGATGTCACCACGGTAACGAATTCAGGTTACATAGAAGTCAGTGGTGCGTCTTCGATAGGCATCTACGCACAAAGTGTTGGCGGAGGAGGTGGTACTGGTGGTCTAGCTGTCGGCGAAGTGAGCGTAGGAGGTTCAGGCGGTAGTGGCGGCAGTGGCGCAAATGTTTATGTGAGTAACTCAGGACATATCTATACCGGTGGTTCGTGTACATCATACGACGAAACTAACGGTGAGTGCACAGCAGCCAGTAGTCAGGCATCAACTTTTGATTCCAACGGCGGTGCCTTTGGTATTATGGCACAATCGGTTGGTGGCGGCGGTGGCCTAGGTGGCATGGGCTTGTCAGCTAGTTTTGGTACAGGCCCCTCATTAGCGTTCGGTGGTAGTGGTGGTGACGGCGGCGCAGGTGGTGATGTTTCGGTTATCAACACAGGTACGCTGTGGACAATAGAACCTAACTCAGCGGGTTTGCTTGCACAATCAGTTGGCGGTGGTGGTGGTTCGGGTGGTGGTGCTGTTGCAGTGTCTGTGTCATTTGGGGCTGCCTTTGGTGGCTCGGGTGCAGAAGGTGGCGACGGTGGAAGTGGATCACAAGGTGGTGTAGTAGGTGTTAATTGCGGAAGCACAGAAAGTATTAGTTCAATATGTAGTAATTTCGATACCTTAGTTAATTCTGCCGTATCCGCTGATGCGAGTATTAGCACATCAGGCGCTGGCTCGCCAGGTATTCTCGCGCAATCAGTCGGCGGCGGTGGCGGTAATGGCGGATTTGCTGTTGCTTTTAGTGCTTCATTGGAGGGCGCTATTAGTGAAGCTTATGGTGGTTCGGGTGGAAACGGTGGCCAAGGTAGCGATGTATTTGCTTCTCCCTATGGCGTCGATATAACAACTTTCGGTTCAGATTCACCGGGTATTATTGCGGCATCGATTGGTGGTGGTGGCGGTAATGGTGGAAATTCTGTATCCGGTGCTGTGTCAGGTGGACTTGCGTTGACTATGAGCATGGGAGGATCAGGAGGTGCTGGTGGGGATGCTGGTGTTGTAGAGATAAATAACAGTCACATAATGGATCCATCAGGAAATCTCTTAACTGCGAGTACAATTAACACCAGTGGGGACCGATCATTTGGTCTTATTGCACAGTCCATTGGCGGAGGCGGTGGCAGCGGCGGCTCAAGTGTAAGCGCTTCAGTAGGAGGGGTTGTTGCATTAGATTTCTCTATTGGTGGTTCGGGTGGCGAAGGAAATTCATCATCAGAAGTGCAAATTACAAACGTGGGTGAAGTAAAAACAACAGGCTTAGGTTCAAGTGCTATTGTTGCTCAATCCATCGGAGGTGGTGGGGGTAACGCAGGGTATGCGTTATCTGCAGGTGCCTCTGTAGGTGTCTCAGCCAGTATAGCGATTGGCGGTTCTGGCGGTGCAGGAGGCAATGGTGCTGATGTAACCGTCAATAATACCGGTATTTTAGAGAGTACTGGCGGTGGCGCAGGTGCCTTAATAGCACAGTCAATCGGTGGTGGCGGCGGAAATGGTGGGTTTGCTACTGCCGGCTCGATGTCGTTAGGTGCCGCTGGTTCGTTAGGCATTGGCGGTTCTGGCGGTTCGGGAGCTGAATCAGGCAAGGTCTCCGTGACTAACTCCGGTGCGATTACTGCAGGTCTCAATGGGATTGATAATTCCCCGGGTAGTAACCCTGCCATTTTGGCTCAGTCTATTGCCGGTGGTGGTGGTAGTGGTGGTTTTGCAGCCGGTGCAGCTGCAGCAGAGGGCTCTGCTGCATTATCCTTTGGTGGAGAAGGTGGCAGTGGAGGAAAGTCAAGTTCGGT